>NZ_JBDGML010000073.1:0-88109 GCF_057655195.1 Arthrobacter sp. Soil_N43 | reverse complement strand
CGGCGTCGAGCCGTTCCTGAACGGCGGCGGGCAGCGGGCCGTCAGTCGTCTTGGCCCCGGCGGCGAGCTTCGCGAAGAAGCCGTCCGCTGCCGCGTACTTGGTGGTCTGCTCTATGACGATCGACACCTGGCGGACGGCGGAAACCCGGCCGGCTTCCCTGGCGGCGCGCAGGGACTCGATGTAGCCGCTGATGGCGCCGGGCACGCTGTGCATGCGGGCAGCGATGTTCGCCCAGTGTTCCTCGGTGTCCGTGGGCATGAGGTCGAAGATGGAGCGGATGTTCTGTGCCGGCGATTCGATGTTGTTCAGCTCTGCCAGATCCCAGCCCGTTTCGTGGAACTCCAGTTCCAGCCCGAGGCGTTCGCGCATGGCGTCGAGGGTGACGGCATCGACGTCGTCCACGGGCGCAAGCCCGTCGAGGGCGGCAAGGGTTTCGCGGGCCGCGGCAGCGAACTCCTCGATTCCGGCGGGTGAGAAGTCCTGGAATTCCGTGTCGTGCCCCGGGATGCCAAGTGTCGTGGCCAGGCTGGGATCCAGGGCAACCAGGGTGTCGGTGTAGGCGTCGGCGACGGCGTCAATGGCGGTCCGGGGGCGCGATGGAGCGGCAGATTCAGTAGTCACCCCATGAGACTAACGGGGCTGTTCCGGTTATGAAAGACTCACTGAATTATTCGGCGCGAGCCGGCCTGGCGTTCAGCCGCGGCTGCGCTTCCAGGCGCCCGGCCCCGGCGTCGGGGCGAGCCGCAGCTGCTGGCGCCGCACCCAGTGGCGCACACTGGGCTTCCCGGGTTCGGCAGCTTCGGGGGTCCCGAGCGAAAGCACGACGGCGGTCAGGGCCGCCAGCTCTTCGGTCGTCGGATCCCCCTTGACGACGGAGAAGAGCGGGGTTTCGGCGGGGTCAGCGGCCTTGCTTTCGGCAGGCTCAACCACCGGCTGGGCGGCGGGCTTGGGCTGCTGGTCTTTCGGGTTCACAGCGGGATGTTTCCGTGCTTCTTGGTGGGGAGGCTGGCGCGCTTGTCACGCAGCGCCCGCAGTCCCTTGATGATCTGGAGGCGGGTGTCGGACGGGGCGATGACCGCGTCAACGTACCCCAGCTGGGCGGCCTGGTACGGGTTGAGCAGCTCCTCCTCGTACTGGCGGATGACCTCGGCACGCTTGGCCTCGACGTCGCCGCCGTTCTCCGACACCGCTGCGAGATCGCGCCGGTAGAGGATGTTGACGGCGCCCTGTGCGCCCATGACACCGATCTGGGCGGTGGGCCAGGCCAGGTTGAGGTCCGCGCCGAGCTTCTTGGAGCCCATCACGATGTAGGCGCCGCCGTAGGCCTTCCGGGTGATCACGGTCAGCTTGGGCACGGTGGCCTCGGCGTAGGCGTACAGGAGCTTTGCGCCGCGGCGGATGATGCCCTGGAATTCCTGGTCCTTGCCGGGGAGGAAGCCCGGAACGTCCACCAGGGTGATGATGGGAATGTTGAAGGCATCGCAGTGCCGCACGAAACGAGCCGCCTTTTCGGATGCGGAGATGTCCAGCGTCCCGGCGAACTGCATGGGCTGGTTGGCCACGATGCCGACGGTGTGGCCTTCGACCCGGCCGTAGCCGATGATCACGTTCGGCGCGTACAGGGACTGCATTTCGAGGAAGTGGGCGTCGTCGACGACCTGTTCGATGACTTTCCGCATGTCGTACGGCTGGTTGGCGGAGTCCGGGATCAGGGTATCCAGCGCGAGGTCGTCGTCGTCGAGGTCCAGCTCCTGCTGGTGATCCAGGACGGGAGCCTCGGAGAGGTTGTTGGAGGGCAGGAAGTCCAGCAGTTCCCGGACAAACTCAATCGCGTCGGCCTCGTCCGCGGCCAGGTACGTGGACGTGCCCGTTGTGGCGTTGTGCTGCCGGGCTCCGCCGAGGGTCTCCATGTCCACGTCCTCGCCCGTGACGGTCTTGATGACGTCGGGGCCGGTGATGAACATGTGCGAGGTTTTGTCCACCATCACCACGTAGTCGGTGAGGGCGGGGGAGTAGGCGGCGCCGCCGGCGCACGGGCCCATGATGAGGGAGATCTGGGGGACGACGCCGGAGGCGTGCACGTTGTTGCGGAAGATATCCGCGAACATGGCCAGCGAGGCGACGCCTTCCTGGATGCGGGCGCCGCCGCCGTCGTTGATGCCCACCACCGGGCAGCCGTTGCGCAGCGCGAATTCCTGGACCTTGACGATCTTTTCGCCGTTGACCTGGCTCAGCGAGCCGCCGTAGACACTGAAGTCCTGGCTGTACAGCGCAACGAGCCGGCCGTCCACGGTGCCGTAGCCGGACACCACCCCGTCACCCAGTGGCTTCTTCTTCTCCATG
Organism: Arthrobacter sp. Soil_N43; assembly: GCF_057655195.1. Lineage (NCBI taxonomy): Bacteria > Bacillati > Actinomycetota > Actinomycetes > Micrococcales > Micrococcaceae > Arthrobacter > Arthrobacter sp. Soil_N43. Next base: position 85,765 of record NZ_JBDGML010000073.1, on the reverse strand, counting down.
CCGAATGCCGTGGAACGGTGCACGGCCAGGGCATCGAACTCCACGAAGGATCCCTCGTCCACGAGCAGGTCGATGCGCTCGCGGGCCGTGTTCTTGCCGCGGGCGTGCTGCTTCTCGATCGCTTCCGGGCCGGAGGGCTGCTCTGCGCTGGCCTGGCGGTCGCGGAAATCGGCAATCTTTCCCGCCGTCGTGGTCAGGTCGTGGCTCATGAAGTGTCTCCGGCTCTGTCGCTAATCGGTGCTGTGGCAGCGTAATGCTGGGCGTTTGTGGTGGTGTGGCGAGCTGCCTTAAGTAGCTTCCACACAAATCAAAGGCCCTGATGGCTAGTCTAGTGACGCATATTCCGTGCGCTGCTGTAGGGATCCTACAATTTTCGCCGATGGTGTCGGCAGGGACGTCTATGTTACTCACCGGTAACATCAAACGGTTAGAGTGTCCCTATGACTTCAAGCAACGACGCTTTCCCTTCCTCCGCGACCCCCTACCAGGCCACCGGATCGCTCCGCGGCCGGACGCTGCTGATGTCCGGCGGCAGCCGCGGCATCGGCCTCGCCATTGCCTTGCGCGCCGCCCGCGACGGCGCGAACGTCGTCCTGCTGGCCAAAACCGGCCAGCCGCACGCAAAGCTCCAGGGCACCGTGTTCACCGCGGCGGATGAGCTGCAGGCGGCCGGAGGAAGCGCGCTTCCCCTGGTGGGCGACGTGCGCAATGACGACGACGTCGCCCATGCCGTGGATGCCGCCGTCGAACGCTTCGGCGGGATCGACATCGTCGTCAACAATGCCTCGGCAATCGACCTGTCCCGCACTGACGACGTCGACATGAAGCGGTACGACCTCATGCAGGATGTCAACGTCCGGGGGACTTTCCTGCTGTCCAAACTCGCCCTGCCTGCCCTGCGGAAGTCCGACGGCGCGCACATCCTCACGCTCTCGCCGCCCCTGAACCTCGATCCCAAATGGGCGGGCAAGCACCTGGCCTACACCATGGCCAAATACGGCATGAGCTTGACCACGCTGGGCCTGGCCGAAGAACTCAAAGCGGACGGCATCCGCGTCAACTCCCTCTGGCCGTGCACCCTGATTGATACCGCGGCCATCCGGAACATGCCGGGAGGCGACTCAATGGTCCGTGCCGCCCGCGGCCCGCAGATCATGGCGGACGCGGCCCACGCCGTGCTCACCGGAGCCAACCTCACCGACGCCGCCGCGACGTCCGGAAACTTCTACACGGACGAACAGGTGCTCGCCGCCGCCGGAGTGGAGGACTTCCGGCCCTACAGCCTGGGGGCAGCCGAGGACCAGCTGGTACCTGATATCTTCCTCTGACTTCCCTGGGCGCCTGCCCGGATCGGCCGCGCCGGCCCGGCAACTCGATAGGATTCAAGCATGGATGCCGCACGCCCTGATGAAAGCCCTGAAGCGCAGGAAAACCTGTCCGGATCGAAGGGACTGCCGGAGCGGCCAGCGCTGGACCGGGAAGCGCTGTGCAGCGCCGAATTCCTGTCAGCGCACGGCATTTCGCAGCTGACAGTCGTGGATGCCACCGGCTCCACCAACGCAGACCTCCTGCGCGCCGTCACCGTCGAGCCCAGGGCCTGGCAGGACCTCGCCGTCCTGACCGCCGAGCACCAGACCGCTGCCCGCGGCAGGCTGGACCGCACCTGGGAAGCGCCGGAGCGCAGCTCTGTCCTGGTCTCCATCGTCCTGCGCCCCGTCAACGCCGAGGGGCGGCCGCTCCCCACCCAGACCTACTCCTGGCTCTCGCTCCTGGCTGCCCTCGCACTCCGCGACGCGCTGCTGGAAACGGCCGGCCTGCGGGCGGACGTCAAATGGCCCAACGACGTCCTGGTCAGAGGCCGGAAGATCGCCGGCATCCTGGCCCAGCTCGGCCCGATGGGGGACGGCTCCGTGCCGCCGGTGATCCTCGGCACCGGGCTGAACGTCACCCTGACCGAGGCCGAACTGCCAGTCCCCACCGCCACCTCGGTGCAGCTCGAGGGCGCCGAAACCGTGGACCGCACCGCCCTCCTGAAGAGCTACCTGTCCCGGTTCTGCACCCTTTACCGGAGTTTCTGCAACGCCGACGGCGACCCCACCGCCGGTCTCGCGGGCGGCCCTTCGCTGCACAAGCGGGTGGAGGCCGTCATGGTCACGCTGGGGCAGCAGGTGCGTGCCCACCTGCCCGGCGACCACGAAATCATCGGGCACGCGTCGCGGCTGGATGACTCCGGTTCCCTCCTGGTGGTGGATTCCTCGGCCCGCGAGCACGTGGTGACGGCCGGGGACGTCGTCCACCTGCGCCCATGGACTCCGCCGGGGCAGTCCGCGGAAAGCGGCAATGCGTAAAGACCTCCTGCCGGGGGAGCAGGTCATCGTGATGACCCGCCCACAGCCCAGGATGCTGTTCATTCCGGCGGTGGTGTTTGTCGTGGCACCCGCGCTGGCCGCCTTCGCCAGTGCCTGGATCATCCGGGGCGGGCTGCGGGATCTCTACCCGGCAGTTTCCGCTGACTGGACCTTCTGGCTGGTGTCCGGCTGCGTGCTGGCGGCCCTCTGGGCGCTTTGCGGATACTGCCTGCCGCGCCTGTTGCGGTGGCATGCCACGCGGTACTTCCTGACGAGCCGCAGGATTATGGCCCGCTACGGCATCCTCCGGCGGCGGGACCAGCAGGTCTTCCTGGCTTCCGTGCGTAACGTCACGGTCACCCAGACGGTGCTCCAGCGGATGTTGCGCTCCGGGACTATATCCTTGGATGCCGGGCACCAGTTCAGCGCCGTACTACGGGATGTGCCCGAAGTCGCCACGTTCCACAGGTTTGTGCTGGACGCGCTGGACGAACTTCCGAAGGATGAGTTTTTTGAATGGGGCCATGCGCAGGACGGATCCGACGCCGGATTTCCGCGGGATGTGAGAGAAGGTGGAAGAGATGAACGATGAGGATCACCGCGTGAGCCAGGGAAACGGCAGCGATGAGAAGGCCGACGCCGCCGTCGAGGCTCCTTCCACCGGCACAATGTCCGCCGAAAGGATCGCCATCAAGGCCCTCGAAGCCCGGCTCCTCGGCGGCGAACGAAAGCTGCGCCGCCGCGAGGTGGCAGCCGGTGCGGGCCTGTCGCTGCTGTCGGCACGGAAGCTGTGGCGGGCCCTCGGGTTCCCCAACCTCGGGGACGAGGAGGTCGCCTTCACCGAGCGCGACCAGGCCGCGCTGAACACCGTGGTGGACCTGGTCCGGACCGGCAAGCTCACCGAAGAGGCGGCCATTTCGGTCACCCGTGCCATCGGCCAGATGACTGACCGCATGGTGGTCTGGCAGATTGAGGCGCTCGTGGAGGACATGGTCCATGAGCAGGGAGTCACCGACCCGGTGGCCCGAAAACGGCTCGTGAATGAACTGCCCGCGTTGGTTGACCCGCTCGAGGAGATGCTTGTGTACTCGTGGCGGCGCCAGTTGAACGCCGCGGTGCAGCGCCTCGCCGTCCGGGCAGAGGCGGGACTCCAGGCCAGCGAGGAAGGCCGGGAAGGCGACGAGGATGACGCGCCGCTTCCCCTGGCCCGGGCCGTGGGTTTCGCCGACCTCGTGTCCTACACGAGCCTTTCCCGGCGGATGAACGAGAAGACCCTCGCCAAGCTGGTGCAGAGGTTCGAGAACAAGTGCGCGGAGATCATCTCGGTGGGCGGCGGCCGGCTGGTGAAGACAGTGGGCGATGAAGTCCTGTACATCGCCGAGACACCGGCCGCGGGTGCGGAGATTTCGCTGGCTCTGGCCGAGGCCTTTACCCGGGACGAGATCCTTCCGGAGGCGCGGGTGGCCATGGTGTGGGGACGGATTCTGTCCCGGCTGGGGGACATCTACGGTCCCACCGTCAACCTGGCAGCCCGCCTGACCACGCTGGCTGACCCCGGCACCGTGCTGGTGGACTCCATGACCGCCGCAGCCCTGGACCAGGACGAGCGATTTGTGCTGATTCCGAAGGATGCGGAAAACGTCCGCGGCTTTGGCGAGATCCTGCCGGTGATGCTCGCCCGGGGCCAGGGCAAGGGGCTCGTGCTCGACTGACGTTGGCAGTGCAGCCGGTCCCGCCCTGGGGAGGGGGACTCCTCCCCATCGCCCATTGCACGTCAGGTGGGTAGTCTTGCACGGTAACGGAGGACCCTGTACGGGTTCTTCTTGGACAAGCCGTCCGCGCCCATGTAATAGTCGAAACTCAGAATTGTTCCGGCGTCTCTATGGGGGAGTGGCGGAATGTCACGGCCTCTGGTGCTCACCAGGGGCTTGTAGGCTGCGCTCAGGCGGCTGTGATTTCAGGGGAATAATAACGCTGTGTCAACTTTGTTCGGCAGGCTGGGGCTAAGGAACCGTCGCAACAAGCTCATCACCGGTACCGCTTTTTCTGCGGCCGCCCTCGCACTCGTTGCCGGTGCGATCATCTACCCGGGCTTCAAGACCACCGAGGTGGACCTGAACGACGGCGGCGTGTGGGTGGTCAGTAAGTCCCGGAACGCAGTGGGCCGGCTGAACTACCCCTCACGCGTGCTTGACGGAGCAGTGACGCCCGCCAGCACCACCTTCGACGTGCTGCAGAACGCCGGCAAGGTCTTCGTCGACGACGAATCCGGCTCCACCCTGAACCAGGTTTCCGCCGCCAACATGCGGCTGGGCGGGGACAAAAAACTGCCGGGCGCCGCCCAGGTCAGCTTCGGCTCCCAGGTCATCTCCGTCACGGACCCTGCCGCCGGCAAGATGTGGGCGATGTCGCCGTCGACGGTCAACGCCTTCGATGAGGAATCGAGCGAGCCGGCCGTTGACGGCTCGGAGGGCCTGGTGTCGGCCGTCGGCTCTGACGACCGGATCTATTCGGCGGATCCGAAGACGGGCCAGGTGACGGTCACCGCCGTGGACGCCAACGGTGAGCCCACCCACACGGAGGCCAGCACCTGGGACGGGCTGAAGGGTGCCGGTGACCTGCAGCTGGCCGTGGTGGGGGACCAGCCCGTGGTCCTGGACCCGGCCGGGGGCCGGCTGTTCCTTCCCGGCGGCCGGGAAGTGGCGGTACCCGACGCCCGGGATGCGAGGCTCCAGCAGCCCGGCCCGGCGTCGGACGCCGTGGCAGTGGCCACGCCCAAGGCGCTGCTGAGGCAGCCGCTGGACGGTTCGACGGCGCGGCAGGTCACCTCAGGCGGGCAGGGCGTACCCGCCGCGCCTGTCCAGCTGGGCGGCTGTATCCATGCGGCGTGGTCCGGGGTGAACAAGTACGTCCGCGACTGCGTCAACGACGGCGACGACAAAAACGTGGCAGTTCCGAAAGCCAGCGCCTCGCCGAGCTATGTGTTCCGCGTCAACCGCGACCTCGTGGTGCTGAACGATGTGAACTCCGGAAATGTGTGGCTGGTCAACCAGAACATGCAGCTGGTCAACAACTGGGACGACGTGGTCCCGCCGAAGAACCAGGCGGATGACCAGGACGAGGAATCCGCGGACGACAACACCATCAACGTCCTGCCGGACCGCACCAAACCGAACCGTCCGCCGGAAACCAAGCCGGACGTCGTCGGCGTCCGGCCCGGCCGCACCACCGTCCTGAGCGTCCTGGACAACGACTCCGACCCCGACGGGGACGTCCTCACCGCCTCCACTGCGGGCGAGGGCCTCCGGTCGGGAGGCCTCGAGAGCATCTATGGCGGATCGGCCTTCCAGGTCACGATTCCGGCCGACGCCACCCCGGGCACCGAGACGTTCGACTACAGCGCTGCCGACGGCCGTGGCCTGTCCGCAGGCGGAAAAGTCACGCTGAACGTCGTCGGACCGGACGAAAACCGGCCGCCCGCCTTCAAGCGGGGCGATCCCACCACGCTGCTCGTTGAGCAGGGGAAAACCGTCAGCCAGAACATCCTCACCGATTGGGCGGACCCGGACGGCGACGACCTCGTGCTCATGTCGGCGACTGCCGACAACCAGCAGGACCAGGTGAAAGTCCGCCGTGACGGGCTCCTGACTTTCCAGGACTCCGGCGCCACCGCGGGCAAGAAAAACGTTACCGTCACCGTCTGGGACGGACGCGCCACCACGACGGGCAAAGTGGTGGTCAACGTCCAGCCCCCCGGCGCCCTGGCCCCGGTTGTCAACGCGGACCACGTGACCGCCGTCGCCGGCCAGGACCTGGTGATCGCCCCGTTGAAGAACGACGTCGACCCGAACGGCGGCGCCCTACGGCTCGCCCAAGTGGAGGCCAGCGGGCCTGCCGAACTCGGGCCCGTCACCGACGGCGGCACCTTTACCTTCCGCAGCCGGACTCCGGGGCCCATTTACCTGACCTACATCGCCAGCAACGGCCCGCAGAGCAGCCAGGGCCTGATCCGCGTGGACGTTGAATCAGGCAAGGACGCCGGCAAACCCGTTGCGGTCCACGACGTCGCCCTCCTGCCGGTCGGCGGCAGCGTCCTCCTGGACCCCCTGGCCAACGACTCGGACCCGTCCGGCGGCGTGTTGGTGGTGCAGTCCGTTTCCCTTCCGGAAAACGCCACGGCCTCGGTCAGCGTCCTCAACCACAGCGTCCTGCGGATCACGGACATCGCCGGAACCAAAGATCCGTTCCTCTTCCGGTACACCATGTCCAACGGCAAGGATTCCGCCACGGGCAGCGTTTCGGTGGTGCCCGTCCCCGCCCCGCCCGTCGTGGAGGCGCCGCAGCCGAAACCGGATGAGGTCAACGTCCGCGTCAATGACGTGGTCACCATCCCCGTGCTGGACAACGACACGCATCCGCAGGGCGAAAAGCTGACCGTTGATCCGGTCCTTCCCCAGCAGGTGGAGGCGGGGAACGGCACAAGCTTTGTTTCGGAGAACACGCTGCGCTTCATCGCCGGAGGCGAGCCTAAAACCGTGCGGGCCATCTACAACGCCGTGGACCCCCAGGGGCAGAAGAGCGCCGCGGCCGTCACCATCCACATCCTGCCCCTCGAGGGCGCCGAGAATTCCCGTCCGCAGCCCAGGAACCTGACGGCCCGGGTAGTGGCCGCCGGCACTGTGCGGATCCCGGTGCCGCTGGACGGCATCGATCCCGACGGCGACTCCGTCCAGTTGACCGGTATCGACAGCACGCCCGCCATGGGGACCGCGACGGTTGGAAGCAACTTCATCGACTTTGTCGCCGCAGGAGACGGCGCCGGAACGGATTCCTTCCGCTACAAGGTGGTGGACCGGCAGGGCGCCGTGAACACCGGCACGGTCACTGTGGGTATTGCGCCCCGCGGAGACACCAACCAGAAGCCCACGCCCGTGGACGACGAGGTCAAGGTCCGCCCCGGGCGGCAGATCGCCGTCGACGCCGCAGGCAACGACTCCGACCCCGATGGTGACCCGATCCGCATCCTGACCGACGGCATCGAGGCGGACGCCGCCCTGAACGCGGAGGTCAGCAAGCACAGCGGCCGCATCCTCCTCCTCGCCCCGGCCGCCGAAGGCACCGTCAACGTGCGCTACGCCGTCGCCGACGAGCGGGGCGCCTCCGCCCAGGCCGTCATCAAAATGGTCGTGGACAGCCAAGTCGCGCTCCAGGCCCCCATCGCACGGGACGACCGCGTGACGTCCGCCCAAACCCTCGGCAAAACCGCCGTCGACGTTCCCGTTCTCAAGAACGACGAGGACCCCGACGGCGTCGGCGAGAACCTGAAGGTCACCAGCGGAAGCGAGACCGCGCGCCCCGGCCCGGACGGCAACGTGATCGTCGAACTGACGGAGCAGCCGCAGCTGGTGCCATACACAGTGGAGGACGTGGACGGAAAGAAGTCCACCGCGATCATCTGGGTGCCGGGCCTCGGGCAGCAGGTCCCGACGCTCGCCAAGGACGACGTCCTGGAAGTTGTGGCCGGCCAGGCCGTAACAGCCAACCTGGCCGAATGGGTGAAGGTCCGGGAAGGACGTTCACCCCGGCTGACCCAGACCGACCGGATCAAGCTGATTGGCGCGGACGCCGGCGACCCCGTGGCCGGCAACGGCACCGCGATCAAGTACACGGCCGGCAAGGATTACGTGGGGCCGGGTTCCATCACCTTCGAAGTAACCGACGGCACCGGCCCGGATGACGCGGCAGGACTGAAGTCCACGTTGAGCATCCGGACCAAGGTCCTGCCGGATCCGAACCGCAACAACCCGCCCACACTGCTGGGCGCCGCCCTCGACGTGCCGCAGGGGGAGTCCGCCGAGACAGACCTGGCCAGGCTCGCCTCCGACCCCGATGGCGACGATGCCGAGAACATGAAATACGAGCTCGCCGGCGGTGCTCCGGCGGGCTTCGACGCCAGGATTGAGGGCTCCTCGCTCAAAGTCTCGGCCAAGGACGGCGTGCGGCCGGGCAACGACGGGGCCGTGCAGGTGAAGGCCAGGGATCCCCGGGGACTGGAAGCTACCGCCACGTACCGTCTCTCCGTCACCGCCTCGAGCCGGCCCAAGCCGGTGGCCAACGACGACCTGGAACCCAGCGCCGCCGCCGGAAAGCCCGTGAGCGTGCCGGTCCTGGCTAACGATGCCAACCCGTTCCCGGAGACTGCGCTGAAGATTGTGGCGGCGACGGCCGAGACGGGAACCGGGAACGTCGCCGTGGATGGGGACAACGTGGTGGTCACCCCCGCCACCGGCTTCACGGGAACCATGGTGGTTGCCTACACGATTGCGGACAAGACCGGGGAAGCCTCACGGCAGGCCACGGCCAGGATCCGGCTGACGGTCAAGGACGAGCCGCTGGCGCCCACGACGCCACAGGCCCAAAGCGTGGGTGACAGCACTGCCTTGCTGAACTGGTCCGCACCTGCCGACCGCGGATCGCCCATCACCCACTACACGGTCTACGGTGAAGGCGGACTCAAGCAGCAGTGCCCGGCCAACTCGTGCACGCTCAACAACCTGGTGAACAACTCCAAGTACCACTTCCAGGTGACGGCCACGAACGAATTCGGCGAGTCCGACCGTTCGCCCGCCTCGGCGGAGGTCCGGCCCGACGTCAAGCCGGACACTCCGTTGGCTCCGGCTCTGAAGTTCGGCGACAAGCAGCTGTCCGTGGCCTGGAAGGCTCCGGCCAGCAAGGGCTCGCCGGTGAAGTCCTATGATCTTGAAATCTCACCCGCTCCGAGCGGCCAGAATGCGCAGATCCAGAACCTGACATCCACCAGCTACCTCTGGAAGGGCCTCACCAACGGCGTGGCGTACAAGGTGCGCGTGCTGGCGCGCAACGATGCCAAGGACCCGTCCGAGTGGAGCCAGTACTCTGCCGCGGAGATCCCGGCCGGAGTCCCGGTGACTCCTGCCGCGCCGAGCGTCGCCGACGCCGGCTCGGTGGGAACCCAGAGCCAGCTGCAGGTGAACTGGACCGCGCCGAACAACAACGGCGACGCCGTTTCCGCCTACACGCTGACCACGCTGCGCGGAGGCACGGTGGTGAAGAGCCAGCAGGTTTCGGGAACCTCCCAGAACGTCACAGTGTCCAACTCCGAGGCCGACTACGCATTTACCGTTTCGGCCACGAACAAGGCCGGAACATCCGGAACCAGTGCCCAGTCCGCACCCATCCGGGCTGCGGGAAAGCCCGGGACGGTGAACAGCGGCACGGTGGCGGCGCCGGGAAACACCGGCCAGCTGAAGATCACATTCACCCCGCTGACACAGGCGCAGCGGAACGGATCGCAGGCATCGGAGATCGGCTACCGCTGGTCCACCGCGTACGGGTCCGGCCCGATCAATGCGCCGGGTGGCACCATCTACGGACAGCCGAACGGCAAGAACGTGACGGTCAACATCATCGCGTTCTCCACGAAGAACAACATCTCGGGGGACGCCAAGGCCATCGGCTCGGCGGTGCCCTACGGGGCGCCCGCATCTCCGGCGGTTACCGGCGGCACGTCAGCCAAGGGAGACCCCCAAGTTCACTGGACCTGGAACCAGCCCTACGACAACGGCCGCGTCATCAACCGGTATGAGGTCAACTACGACGGCACCGGCTTCAGGTCCGTGGGCCTGGACCGGCAGTTCAGCCGCAACGCCGGAGGCTGGGACAGCAGGCACACCTTGCAAGTGCGTGCCTGCAACGGAACGGATGGCGACAAGGACTGCGGACAGCCTGGTTCGGCAGTTGCCACCTCGGGTGCCGACCCGACCCCGCCGCCGCCCACGTCCTGGAGTATCCAGTCCACTCCGGTCCGCTCCTGCACCGAGCCGAACCGGACCACCGACAGCTACCGGAACTCCAACCCTGACCAGTGCGTCAGCCCGGGACGGTGGTTCGACACCGGCATCACCGCACAGAGCGACCACTATGTGGTGTGGAGCAGGTCGACCGACAATCCCACGGGCGTGTGGTACCACCTGACGTCCGGTCCGGCTACGGGCAACTACGTACGAAGTGACACCACCTCACTCGGCGGAAATCCGCCGCCTGGAATGCCGCGACGCTAGACCGCGGGTTTTCCGCACGCCCCGGGCACGCCGCCCTGGGCACAAAAAGACTCCACACAACGGAAAAGGAATCTCCCATGACCATGACAACCGAGCAGGCCGCCTGGTTTGCGGGCACGTTCGAGAAACTCGTCGCAAACGTGGGCCAGGCGGTGCTGGGCAAGGCCCACGTCATCCGGCTGACGTTCACGGCGATGCTTGCCGAAGGCCACGTCCTCTTCGAGGACGCCCCCGGCACCGGTAAGACGTCACTGGCGCGGGCCTTGGCCGCCACGGTCCAGGGATCCAACAGCCGCATCCAGTTCACCCCGGACCTGCTGCCCTCGGATGTCACCGGCGTGACCATCTACGACCAGAAGACGCAGAAGTTCGAGTTCCACAAGGGGCCGATCTTCAGCAACATCGTCCTCGCCGACGAAATCAACCGTGCATCGCCCAAGACGCAGTCGGCCCTGCTCGAGGTCATGGAGGAATCCCGGGTCACGGTGGACGGCACCACCTATGAGGCGGGCCGCCCGTTCATGGTGATGGCCACCCAGAACCCGATCGAGCAGGCAGGCACCTACCGGCTCCCCGAGGCGCAGCTGGACCGCTTCCTCATCAAAACATCGATCGGGTACCCGGACCACGCCTCCACCGTCCAGCTGCTCGGCGGCAGCAACCTGAAGGACCGTTCGAAAGACCTGCGGCCGGTCATCACCACCCAGGCCGTGGCGGACATGGCCGACCTTGCAGCCACCACCCACGTGGACACCGCGGTGCTCGAGTACATCTCAAGGCTGTGCGAAGAGACCCGCAACGCTTCCGAAAGCCGGCTGGGGGTATCCGTCCGCGGAGCCTTGGCCATGGTCCGGGCAGCCAAGGTCTGGGCCGCCGCGCAGGGACGGAATTTTGTCCTGCCGGATGACGTCAAGGACCTGGCCGCAGTTGTCTGGACGCACCGCTTTGTCATGGACCCCGAGGCGGAGTTCTCCGGTGCCACGGCGGAGGCTGTCCTGGCCCGTGTCCTGGCCGACGTCGCCGCTCCCCAGCAGCGCGCAGCTGTCTAGACCGCGGGCTTCCGCCTAGACCTCGGGCCCCGGCTAGACTCCGGGCCCGGCCCCGCCTTCACGATTCCAGTGCCAACAAAAGGTTCCATACATGTCCACCGGCTCTCCCTTCACCCGGCTTGCTGGCCGCCTTCGCCGGCCATTTTTTCCGGATGGGCCCTTCCGCAAGCGCGGATTGCCCCTCGGCAGAAACAGGCGTCTTCACCCGTCGGCGGTGTGGACCGAGGCCGGCAGAACCGCCGGACAGGCCATTGCTCCGGCCTGGGACGCCGTCCGCGGCGGCTGGTCACGCCGCGTCCAGCCCGTGCTGGGCGTGATGAGCGTCCTCGGCTGGTCTGTCCTCGGGGCGGCCCTGCTGCTGTGGGCAGCTGGAGAAGCCTACGGCTGGCAGGAGGCCAAAGCCGCGGCCGTCGCGGCGCTGGTGCTGTTTCTCATTGCCGTCGGCTTCATCCTGGGCAGATCCTCCTATGGTGTCCTGCTGGACCTGGCCCGGACGCGTGTGGCCGTGGGGGACAGCGCGGTGGGAAGCATCACCGTGTCCAACACCTCGGCGCGTCCGCTGCTGCCCGCAGACCTTGAGCTGCCGGTGGGGGCTTCCACGGCTGTCTTCCATCTGCCGCGCATGAAACCGCAGCAGGTGCACGAGGACCTTTTCACCATTCCCACCGCGCGCCGTGCGGTGATCGTCGTCGGGCCGGTGCGTTCCGTCCGGGCCGATCCGCTGCGCCTGCTGCGCCGCCAGGTGCTCTGGACGAAGCCCCAGGACCTTTACGTCCACCCCAAGACGGTGGCGCTGGCAGGATCCGCCGCCGGCTTCATCCGTGACCTGGAGGGCATGCCCACCACCGACCTCTCGAGCGCGGATGTCTCGTTCCACGCGCTGCGTGACTATGTGCCGGGTGATGACCGGCGCCATATCCACTGGAAGACCACGGCCCGGACCAACAAGCTCATGGTGCGCCAGTTCGAGGAGACCCGGCGCGCCCACCTCGCCATCTCGCTATCCGTCAACACCGATGAGTACGCCTCCGAGCACGAATTTGAAATGGCCATCTCCGTCGCCGCCTCCATCGGCCGCCAGGCCATCCGTGAACAGCGCGAGCTGGACGTCCTCACCCAGTCCGGGCCGCTGCGCTGCGAGACCGGCCGCACCATGCTGGACGGCATGACCCGGATCGCCGGCAGTCCCCTGCGGAAGACCGCCGTCGACCTCGCCCGGACGCTGGCCGACACCGTCCCCAACGCCTCGGTGGTCTTTTTCGTGGTGGGCAGCCAGGTGACGCCCACGCAGCTGCGGTCAGCAGGCGCTTCGGTGGCGCCGGGGGTCCGCAGCCTGGCAGTACGAGTCGACGCCGGTGCTGCACCTGCCCGCGCGAACATCGGAGACCTCACCGTGCTCACCCTCGGTGAACTGTCCGACCTTGCTGCCGTACTGAGAAAGGCGGCCGCATGAGCCAGGCAACCGGTCTCCGCCCGCGCCGCCAGGCCCCGCCGCCGTCGGCCTTCTCCAGCGGCCAGCCGCCGTGGCACTTTCTGCTCGACGCCGGAGCGCTCACCGTCCTGCTGGGGCTGGGGATCCTGGGCTTCAGCCTCAGCTTCGGAGGCGACCCGTACTATCTGGCCGCAGGGTTCGGTGGAGTCATCCTCGGCCTGGCCATTGCCGCCTGCAACGCGCACTACCGCCTGGGGCTCCTGATCACCACCGCCCTGGCGCTCGGCGCCTACCTGGTCCTCGGCACCGCGCTCGCAGTGCCCGGCGCGGCCATCGCCGGGGTCATCCCGAGCCTCGAGTCACTGCGTACGCTGCTGCTCGGCGTCGTGTTCGCATGGAAGGACATGCTCACGGTCGGTGTTCCGGTGGGCACCGCCGGGGGAGTGCTCATCGTTCCCTTCCTCAGCTCGCTCATCGCCGGACTTGTCGCCGGAATCCTGACCTGGCGGACCCGCAGCCCCTACTGGCCGTTGCTGCCGGTGCTGGCCCTGTTCGTCACCGGCATCGCCTTCAGCACCAACGCGGGGTTCCTGACCGTCGAGAGGGGCATTGCGCTGACGGTGGTGGGCATCGCGTGGGCCACCTTCCGCCGGGACTGCCTGCGGCGCAGCAACACCATGAAGGTGTCCGTCAACCGCCCCCAGCACGACGCCGACACGGCCCGCCGCGCCAGAATGCGCAGGCTGGCAGCCGGGGCAGCGGTCATCGCGGTGACTGCCGGCATCACGGCGGCTGTTTCGCCCCTGATCTCCGCGGGCGACGAACGGCGGGTTCTGCGCAACGTCATTGTGCCGCCCTTCGACCCCAAGGACTATGTCACGCCCCTGGCGAGCTTCCGCAACTTCGTCAAGGACAAGAAGGATGAACCGCTGTTTGCCGTCAAGGGCCTCCCCAAGGACGCGCGCGTGCGGCTCGGAGCGCTGGACGCCTTCAACGGGACCAACTACACCATGGACCCGAACGGGTCCGGCAACTTCAGCAAGGCGGGCGACGCCAAGTCCATCAATACACTGGCGGATTCCGCCGGACCGGTTCCGACGAACGAGTACACCCTGGACATCACGGTCGAGGACTATCAGGGCTACTTCGTTCCCGGCGGCAGGAGGACCACCGGCCTCAGCTTCGCGCCGGGTTCCTCCGCCCCGGCCTCAGGGCTGTACTTCAACTCAGGAACGGACACGGCCGTCACCACCCAGGGGCTCTCCAAGGGTGATTCGTACAGCGTCCAGGTCTCGGAGCCGGTGAAGCTCGAACACGGGCAGCTGACGCAGTACGACTTCGCCAAGATGACGCTCCCGGACGTCGCGGACATCCCTCCCGTCGTCGGTGCGCAGGCCAACGATCTGACGGCCGACGCCCCCACCGCCGTCGACCAGGTGCGCCAAATCGAAGCCCACTTCCAAAAGAAGGGCGCCTTCAGCAACGGGCTCATCGCCGACGGCCAGCTGCCAAGCCTCTCCGGCCACAGTGCGGCCCGCATCCGCGACCTGCTGACAGCCAAGCAGATGCTCGGCGATGACGAACAGTACGCCGTGGCCATGTCCCTCATGCTGCGCCACCTGGGCATCCCGTCCCGGGTGGTCATGGGCTTCTATCCGGACCCGAAGAGCCCTGAAAACGGCGCCGGGGAAATCACGATCATGGGCAAGGATGTCCACGCGTGGGTCGAGGTCGCGTTCGACCGTGTCGGCTGGGTGCCGTTCGACCCCACGCCGCCCAAGGACAACGTTCCCATTCCGCCGGACCCTGAAAACAAGTCGAAGCCGAAGCCGCAGGTGCTTCAGCCGCCGCCCCCGCCGCAGGAGCCGGCAGACCTTCCGCCGGACTCCTCCCCGGACGCGCTGGACGCCGACGAGAAGAAGAACAACCCCTGGCTGTTCTGGGGACCCATCCTCAGCGCGGTCGGCATCGCCATGATTCCGCTGGGAATCCTGGCGCTCCCGCTGCTGCTCATCGCGCTTCTCAAGTCGCGGCGGCGCAAGTCCCGGTTCACGGACGGACATCCCGCGCAGCGCGTGGGTGGGGGGTGGAACGAGGTCCTCAGCCTCGCCACCGACATGGGCGCGGCCGTTGACACCCGGGCGACGCGGAGGGAATCCGCCGCCGTCGTCGCCGGGGCCTTCCCCGCCACCAGCACTGCCACGACGCAGCTGGCCCAGAGGGCCGACGCGTCCATTTTCGGGGCCGGCCAGCCCAGTGAGGAAGAAGTCCGGGAGTATTGGACCATCGTGGACGGTTCGCTGAAGGAAATGACGGCGACGGTCGGCTTCTGGCGACGCCAGCAGGCACGGTTCTCGCCGAGGTCACTGCTGGCTGACGCCCGGGCCGCCCTCAGCCGCCGCAGTGCAGGACGGCGAGGGCCGAACCGATCATGACTGATCCGAAGACTGATGGCCCGAAGACTGAGGGCATGAAGACTGCCGGCAGCAGGCGCTGCGGCCACTGCGAACAGCCGCTCCGCGCCGGGGCGAGCTACTGCGGCGCCTGCGGGGCGGCAACGCAGCCCCTGCGGTTTCCCGGTAGCATCAAGCCCACGGGGCAGGGGGAGCGGCAGGGGGAGCTGCGGGGGGAAGGAACGGACATGGGAACGAAACTGGAGCTGGTCCCGGCGGCGCCCGGAAAACGCCTTGGGGCCGCGGTGCTTGACTGGCTTGCCCCGGCCGTTGTCCTGGTGGTCCTTTTCTCCCTGGGCTTCGCCAGCGTCACGAGTTCCCGCAGCGCCGGCTTCATCGTCTACGACACCGGAACACTTGCCCTATTGGGGGGCATCGCTGTCAGCCTGACGCTCGTCTACATTTTTGTCCTCGCCGGTGTCGAGGGCCGTTCCGGGAGCACCATTGGCAGCCGGGTGATGGGCATCCGCACGACCGACAAGGACGGGTACGCCCCGGGGACGGGGGCCGCCGTCCTGCGCGGAACCGTCACTGGAGCCGGGGTGCTGCTGGCCGTTGCGGCCACGGTCGCCGTCGTGATTTTCCAATGGTTCGACGCCGCACTGTGGATCCTGGGCCCGCTGGCCCTCGTGGCCGCCGCGTGGGCCTTCCTCGTCGTCGTCTCCAGCTCGTGGGACAGGGACGGCGGGCTCCAGGGATGGCAGGACCGGGCCGCCAAGACGCTCGTGTTTGATGTTCATGCCGGGCGCAACCCCGTCACGTCAGGCGGCATCCAGGGGCCGTACAGCTTTGCCCCGCTGGACCTCCCTCCTGTTCAGCCGGTCTCTTCACCGGTGGCCGTCGCTTCCGGTGCCGCAAGCCGGCCCGTAGTCGATCAGCCGGAACCCGGCCCATCCGGCGCCGGCCACCCGGACGACGTCCTCGACCGCACGCAGCTGCGCGGTTCCGGGCAGGAAGCACCGCCTGTGGCGGTGCTCAGGATACGGCTCGACGACGGCCGCGACTTCCGTCTGGAGTGCAGCGTGCTGATCGGGCGCAACCCCGCCGCCGGTGCCGGAGAGTCCCAGGCGCAGCTGCTGGCTGTGCCGGATCCCGGACGGACCATTTCGAAGACGCACCTGCACCTGCTCACCGACGGGGCCGGCGTATGGGTCACAGACCGCAACTCGACGAACGGCAGCGCCGTCACCACACCGGACGGCGTCCGCACTGCGTTAGTGCCCGGCGTCCCTTCATTTGTCAGCCCCGGGACCACCGTTCATTTCGGGGACCGCACCTTCAACGTAGGACAGGCATGAATTCACAGCAGGCGGCCCGCACCGAATCGGCCGGCGGAAGGCCAGGCCTCACCCTGAGCTACGGCTACGGAACGGACCGCGGCCTTCGCCGCGAGCTCAATGAGGACTCCTTTATCGCGTCCGACCCGATCTTCGCCGTCGCGGACGGCATGGGAGGCCACGAGGCCGGCGAAGTCGCCAGCGGCATGTGCGTGCGCGCCCTGGCAACGCTGCCCCAGCTGGCCACCGGCGAGCGGACAGCCACGGCCTCGGTGGTACAGCAGTACCTGGCCATCGCGGACGACTCCATCCGCGCCGCCACAGGATCGCGCGCGGGCACCACGCTGACGGGCGTGGTGGTAGTGGAACAGATGGGCATCCCCTACTGGCTGGTCATGAACATCGGAGATTCCCGGACCTACCGGCTGAGCCAGGGGAGGCTCGCCCAGGTCAGCGTGGACCACTCGGAAGTCCAGGAGCTGGTGGACACCGGAGAAATCACGGCGGAGGAGGCAACAGTCCATCCCCGCCGCCACGTGGTCACCCGGGCGCTGGGCACGGGCGACGAGACGGAGGCTGACTACTGGCTGCTTCCCATCGAGGAGGGTGACCGCATCATGGTCTGCTCCGACGGCCTGAACGGCGAACTCACGGACGACCAGATGTTCGACATCCTCAACACGGTGCCGGACCCCCAGGAAGCCGTGAACCTGCTGATCCAGGCGGCACTGAGGAGCGGCGGCCGGGACAACGTCACGGTGATTGTCGTCGACGCCCGGAATGTCCTGGACGAGGATGGCGTCTCCACCACAGCGCCGAGGACTGCGGCTGCAGCGGAGGACGAGGATACGCTGCCGCGCCACGCGGGAAACGGGGAAACTGCACATGACGGCAGCTAGCTACGCTCCAGGCAGCTGGTTCGGGATCCTCCGCTCGGGGACGGCCGTCATCTTGGGCCCGGAGTCGCAGCCTGCTCTCGTCCGGACGGTCTGGGACCTGCTGGAAGGTCAGCCGGAGATCCACAAGGTACTGCACGCAGTCACGGGCGGTCTCGGTGTGCCGTTGTCCCGCTGCCCGCAGTTTGGCATCATCGGCTTCCGCGAATCCCTGCGGGTCTTCCTGCGCGGCGACCTCGACCTGAGTGTCCAGCTGCCGACCGGCACGGTGAATCTGGACGGCCGGAATGTCACTACGTGGACGGAGCGGTGGCTCGACTCTCCGGAGTGGTTCGGCCTGACTATCCCCGGAGCGCCCGGGACGAACGGTGACAAGGGCAATCCCGGTGAAACCGGCCGGCCGGCTGCAGCGGGACTTGAGCTGCCCGTGGCTGAAGGCGTGGTTCTTCTCCAGTCCCTGCGGCTGGCCGTGGTAGGAACCGGAACTGCCGGAACGGAAACTGCCGGAACCGGAACTGCCGCGACCGGAACTGCTGCCGCGGCCTTGGCGGCAGCGGAAACGTCGTCAGAAACCCCGGCTGCGGTGCCCGTGGCAACCGTCGAGGCGGCAGCTGTTGAGGCGACAACGCGCGAAGAGGCTAAGGAGGCCAGCGAGGAACCCGCGGCGGCCGGGGAAACGGTGTCGGATGAGACGCGCGTGGATGCCGTGGTGCCGGAGGACCCGCAGCCTGACGAGACGGAGCCTGACGAGCCGCAGCCGGCCAGCGAACAGACCAGTTCATACGACCATCTATGGGACAAGACCGTGGTGCGCAGCATCGAGGGTGCGGCGGTGCGGACCGGGGAAGACCCCGACGAAGCGCCCCCCGAGGCTGCAGCCCCGGCACTGGGTGCTCCTGACGTTTCTGACGTTCCGGACGCCGCTGAAGCTCCCGATGCCGGTGCTCCGGAAACAGTGCCGCCGGCAGATCCTGTGGCATATCCTGCGGCCAGTTCCGCGGCGGGCGGGCTGATCGATTCCGTGCCGTGGGCCACCCGCAGTGACAGCGTCCAGCGTCCTCCTGCACCGCCGACGTTCATCCCCTTGCCGGATCGTCCCGAAACGGCGGCGCACGAGCCGGATCACCGGCAGGGGCAGCCGGAGACGCCTGCCCGCCCCGCCGAGGGCGACCACGACGGCCAGACGGTTTTGAAGAGTGAACTCAGGGCCGCGCCCGACCAGCCCCCTGCCGTATCCGGGTCCGCGCCGGGCGGCGGTCCGTTGGCCGGCGGTCCCCTGGTCCTGGCGCGGGTGTGCGCAGCGGGCCACGCGAACCCTCCCACCAACGGGCAGTGTTCCACGTGCGGTTCGCCGCTCCCCGACGTTGCTGTGCAGGTGCCCCGTCCCCGGCTGGGACAGGTGCGGCTCTCCACCGGTGAAGTGATTGGGCTGGAGGAGTCGCTCGTCATCGGCCGGCAGCCGTCCGTCTCCAGGGTCCAGGGCGGGGCCATGCCGCGGCTGGTTCAGGTAGCCAGCCCCGGCGGCGACATCTCACGGTCGCACATCGAGGTTCGGCTCGAGGGCTGGCATGTGATGCTGTGCGACCTCAAGGCGACCAATGGCACGGTGCTGGTCCGCGAGGGCCAGCCGCCGCGCCGCCTGGCCCAGAATGAAATGGCGATTGTCCTGGACGGGGACATCGCAGAACTTGGCGACGACGTTTCGTTGCGTTTCGAGGAGATTCTTTGAGTTCCAAGCGGCCGGCAGCCCCGCCGCCCCACATCCCCGGTTTCACCTATGTCAGCCTGCTCGGGTCGGGCGGGTTCTCCGACGTCTACCTGTATGAACAGGACCGTCCGCGCCGCAAGGTGGCCGTGAAGGTCCTGCTGTCCGGCCTCAAGACGGAAGGCGCCCGGCGGAGGTTCGAGTCCGAGGCCAACCTCATGGCCCAGCTGTCCTCGCACCCGTTCATCGTCACCATCTTCGAAGCCGAGGTCACGGATGACGGACACTCCTACCTCGCGATGGAATACTGCTCGCGGCCCAGCCTGGATGTCCGGTACCGGCGCCAGCGCTTCAGTGTCGACGAGGTCCTGGCCATCGGCATCCAGGTTGCCTCTGCCGTCGAGACCGCCCACCGGGCCGGCATTGCGCACCGCGACATCAAGCCCGCCAACATCCTGGTCACCGACTACAACCGCCCCGCGCTCACGGACTTCGGCATCTCCGGCACGCTCGGCGGCGCCGCGGACGAGGACGCGGGGATGTCCATCCCGTGGTCCCCGCCGGAACAGTTCCGCGACGGAAACGTCGACGGCGTCCTGGTGGATGTCTGGGCGCTGGGCGCCACCCTGTACACGCTGCTGGCCGGCCGGTCACCGTTTGTCCTGCCGGGCGCGGACAACTCCCAGCGCGAACTGATCTCGCGGATCACCAGCATGCCTGTGCCGCGCCTTGGCCGGGCCGACGTGCCCGAATCGCTCGAGCTCGCACTGGCAACGGCCATGGCGAAATCGGCGACCTCCCGCTATTCGTCGGCCCACGCCTTCGCCCTCGCGCTGCAGCGCATCCAGGCGGAGCTGAACCTGTCGGTCACACCGTTCGAAGTCCTCGAGGAGCGGCAGCAGGAGGACGAGCACGCCGACGACGGCGTCGAGGAGACCCGGGTCCGCAACGTCGCCTCCATCGACCCGGAGAAAACGGGCAGCGCCCCGACCTTTCCGGCGCGGACGTGGCCGCTGACTGGCGGGCAGCAGGGCCCGTCTCCTGCGGCACAGGCAGCAGCGCCGCCGGTGCCGCCGTCGTCGGCCGTTCCGTGGACGTCGCCGTCCAAACCTTCCGTGGCGCCGGGCACTCCGATGCCGGCGGCCTTTCCGCCGCCGGCATCGGACGACGGCGATGACTGGGCGCAGGCCACCGTCCTCCGGAGCGGCCGGCCAGTACCCGCACCGGAGAACCAGGAACCCGCACAGGACCACGGCAAACGGAACCTCTGGCTGGCCATCGCCGGCGGGACGCTCCTGGTGCTGGCCATTGTCGTGGGCATCATTGTCGCGTCCGCGCCGCAGCCCCAGGCGCTGCCCAGTGAGCAGCCCAGCAAGCCGCCGGCCGACGCCCTGGATGACGGCTCCGTGCCGGACGTCGCCAAACTGGCGGGCAGCGTCGGGGCCGGTGGCAAGGTGCGGTTCACCTGGACCAACCCGCAGCCAAAACAGGGCGACACGTACAAGTGGCGGATCAAGACCGTCAAGGGCGGCGGGAACTACCTGTCAACGGCCACGCCGCGCGTGGACGTCAGCGCCAACCCCGATGAACCCACGTGCGTGCAGGTGATCATCGTGCGCAATGACGGCTCGGCATCTCCTGCCGGGGAAGATTCCATCGCGTGCGTTTGACGCCCGGCCCCCGATGTCCCGCGGGGCAGGCCGCCCCGGGGCACGACAGCCTGAACAGCTAACAAGCCTGAACAGCTAACAAGGAGACACGGAAAAAATGGGAGATCTTGCGGTAGATTTCTGCGGCGAGTGGTACGAGCCATCGGACGACGACGTCTTCAGCATCGGCCGTGAAGGCGACCTGGAGGTGGACGACAACCCCTACCTCCACCGCCGCTTCCTCCAGATTGCCAGGTACGACGGCATCTGGTGGCTCAGCAACGTGGGCAGCATGCTCTCGGCCACCGTGGCCGACGCCTCCGGCGGCATGCAGGCCTGGCTTTCGCCGGGCGCCCGCCTGCCGCTGGTTTTCAGCCACACCAACATCATCTTCACGGCGGGTCCCACCACGTATGAGTTCAGTGTTCACGTGAAAACGCCCACCTTCCGGCAGGAAACCCGCGGGGAGGACACCGCCGGGGACACCACCATCGGCCCGGTCGTGTTCACCGACTCCCAAAAGGCCCTGATCGTCGCCCTCGCCGAGCCCATGCTGCGCAGGGACGGCACGGGATTCAGCGCCATACCGTCGTCCGCGGCAGCCGCGAAGACCCTCGGCTGGGCGCTGACCAGGTTCAACCGGAAGCTGGACAACGTGTGCGACAAGCTGGACCGGGTGGGCGTGGCCGGCCTCAGGGGAGGAGGCGGCAAACTGGCCACCAACCGGCGGGCCCGGCTGGTGGAGCACGCCGTTACCTCGCACCTGGTGACCCCCGATGACCTGTACCTGATCGACAAGATGAGAGGGGACGACGAAGGATGAAAATCCGACTGACGCTGCGCCGTGATCCCGCCGAGGCCAAAGACCTCGCCGTCACAGTGGACGGCCTCGCCACCGTGGCCGACATCGCGGCGGAACTCTGGACCGCTGACCCGGGCCGGCGGAACCACCCTGCCCCGCCGAACCTCTCGCTCCGCATCGACGAGGCGTTCGTGGCCGGCGGCATGCGGGGCCTCGTGCTCAACCGCGGCGACCACCTGCTGGAATCGGGCCTGCGGCCCGGATCGGTCGTATCCCTGACGCAGGTCAGCGAGCAGTTCGGCATCCCGGGAGCAGGCCAGGCGGCCGGCCGCGGCCCTGCCGCCGCGACACTCCGCATATTGTCGGGGCCCGACGTCGGGCGCGAGTTCTCGCTGCCGTCGGGCGCCAGCTACATCGGCCGGGACCGGGACGCGGATATCCGGCTCACGGACCCGCTCACGTCGAAGCGGCACGCGCGCATCAGCGTCGGCGAGAGCGTGGAGATTGTGGACACGAATTCCGCCAACGGACTTCAGATGGGAGGGCTGCCCATCACCCGGGCGACGCTCAGCTCCTCGGACACCGTGACGCTCGGGGACACGGAGATCACCGTGGTACCGCTGGCCCGCAGCGGCGCGGCAGCACCGACGTCGCCCCTGGTGGACTTCAACCGTTCGCCGCGGGTGGTGCCCCGGTTCGCTCCGGCCCGGCGGATGCCGCCGGCAGGACCGAAGCGCCCTGACCATCACGCCTTCCCTTACATCATGCTGGTTGCGCCCTTGATCATGGGTGCCGTCCTTTTCACCGTGACGCAGAGTTTGCTGTCGATGCTCTTCGTGCTGATGATGCCGCTGTTCATCGTGGGGCACTACGTGGACCAGAAACTGCAGAGCAAGCGGGAACGAAAGGAACAGCTCAAGGAGTACCGGGAGTCCATGGCGGCGTTCCGGCAGGACCTCACCGCCCTGCAGCAGGTGGAACGGGCCGTCCGGCTGCAGGAGGCTCCGTCGGTCAGCGACACCGTGGACTCTATTTACAAGCTCGGACCGCTGCTCTGGACGCACCGTCCGGAGCACCCCGGCTTCCTCGGCCTTCGCTTCGGGCTCGGGACCGCTCCGTCGCGGATTCCGATTGAGGAGCCCAACACCGCGGAGACGGAAGCGGTGTACCGGCTCGAGATCCAGGAGTGCCTGGACCAGTTCCGGGAGATCGAGGGCGTGCCCGTGGTGTCCCAGCTGCGTTCCGCCGGCGCCTTCGGACTGGCCGGCCCCCGCGGGCTGGTGGACGATGTGGCCCGCGGCATGGTGCTGCAACTGGTGGGACTCCATTCGCCCGCCGAGGTTGCCGTGGCCGCCATCACTTCCACCCGTTCGCGGGAACGCTGGAACTGGCTGCAGTGGCTTCCGCATGTCGGCTCGAGCCATAGCCCGCTCCCGGGCGACCACCTGGCCACGGGATCGGCCAGCGGGGCGAGCCTGCTGGCACGCCTCGAGGAACTGGTGGAGTACCGCGAAGCCGCGCTGCAGTCGCCGGGCCCGGCTCCCAGGCCCGGCATCCATGGCGGCGACGGGGACGTTCCGGCCCCGGTGCTGCCCTCGGTCCTGGTCATCATCGAGGACGACGCGCCCGTGGACCGTGGACGGCTCACCCGGCTGGTGGAACGCGGACCCGACGCCGGCGTGCACGTTCTGTGGGTGGCCACCGGTGTGGAGGCGCTTCCCGCCGCATGCCGCGACTTCATGGAGGTCGACGGCGAACACGGCACCACCACGGGGCAGGTGAGGCTGGGACGCCATACGTACCCCGTCAGCTGCGAAAGCCTCGACGCCGAACTCGCCGGCCAGCTGGCCCGCATGCTTTCGCCCGTGGTAGACGCCGGGAAGCCCCTGGAGGACGACTCGAACCTGCCGCGGGCCGTGTCCTACGCGGCGCTCATTGGCAAGGACTTCCTGGACAACCCCGACGCGGTGGTTGAACGCTGGCAGGAGAACAACTCCGTCCGGTCCACCGCCGTGGCGAACCGCAAGGACAACGGATCCCTGCGTGCCCTGGTGGGATCCAAGGGCGTCGAGCCGCTGTACCTGGACCTCAAGAACGAGGGGCCTCACGCGCTCGTCGGCGGCACCACAGGCGCCGGCAAGTCCGAGTTCCTGCAGTCCTGGGTGCTGGGCATGGCCACGGCCTACAGCCCGGACCGCGTCAGTTTCCTGTTCGTGGACTACAAGGGCGGCGCCGCCTTCGCGGACTGCCTGCACCTGCCGCACACGGTGGGCCTGGTCACCGACCTTTCCCCGCACCTGGTGCGCCGGGCGCTGACCTCCCTCCGAGCAGAGCTTCACTATCGTGAACGCCTGCTGAACCGGAAGAAGGCCAAGGACCTGCTGGCCCTGCAGCGCGACGCCGATCCCGAGGCGCCGCCCTACCTGGTGATCGTGGTGGATGAGTTCGCCGCCCTGGCCACGGAAGTGCCGGAATTCGTGGACGGAGTGGTCGACGTCGCCGCGCGTGGCCGGTCGCTCGGGCTGCACCTGATCCTCGCCACCCAGCGCCCGGCCGGTGTCATCAAGGAGAGCCTGCGCGCCAACACCAACCTCCGGGTGGCGCTGCGCATGGCCGATGAGGACGATGCCACCGACATCCTGGGCGTGCCGGACGCCGCCTACTTCGATCCCTCCATTCCGGGGCGCGGCGCGGCGAAGACCGGTCCTGGCCGCATCCAGGGGTTCCAGACCGGCTACGCCGGCGGCTGGACCACGGAGCGGCCCCAGCGCCCGCAGATCGACATAGTGGAGATGGCCTTTGGTTCCGGCCCCGTCTGGGAAACCCCGGCTCCGGAGACTGCCGTCAGGGAAGAACCCGCAGGGCCCAACGACATCGCCCGGATGACGGCCAACGTCATCCGGGCCGCGGACATGCTGGCCATCGAACCGCCGCGGAAGCCGTGGCTCAATGAGCTGGCCATGACCTACGACTTCTCGTTGCTGCCCAACCCCCGCACCGACGAGCGGCTGCTGCTCGGCGTCGCCGACGATCCTGCCCACCAGGACCAGCCCACGGTCTTCTACGAGCCGGACCAGGACGGCAACATGGCCATCTACGGCACGGGCGGTTCGGGCAAGTCGGCGGCCCTGCGGGGCATCGCCATCGCGGCGGCCGTGACACCGCGCGGCGGCCCGGTGCACGTGTACGGCATCGACAGCAGTTCCGCCGGCCTGACGATGCTCGAGGAGCTCCCGCACGTGGGCGAGATCATCGACGGTGACGACGCCGAGCGTGTGGGCCGGCTGCTGCGCTGGCTCCGCGACCTCGCCGAGGACCGGGCCTCCCGCTTCGCCGAAGTCCGGGCGTCCACGATCGTGGAGTACCGGAAGCTGGCAGGCAGGCCGGACGAGAAGCGCATCTTCGTGCTCGTGGACGGCATGTCCGCCTTCCGGGAAGCCTATGAATACACGCGGCTGTCCGGGCTGTGGGACATCTTCCTGCAGCTGGCAACCGACGGCCGTCCCCTGGGCATCCATCTGGTTGTTGCCGGTGACCGGCCAAACTCCGTCCCGCCGTCGTTGCTTGCCTCCATCCAGCGGCGGCTGGTGCTGCGGCTGTCCTCCGAGGATGATTACATGACCCTGGACGTCCCGAAGGATGTCCTGGGCAAGGCTTCGCCTCCCGGGCGCGGCCTCCTCGGCGGCCACGAGGTGCAGCTGGCCGTCCTGGGCGGCAACTCCAACCTGGCACTGCAGGCCCGGGAGGTCCACAAGCTCAGTGAGGCGATGCTTCGCCAGGGCGTCGAGCGGGCTCCGCGGATCGAGCGGCTTCCGGAGCAGGTGGACCTGGATATCCTGCCGGCCGGCCGGCCGGACCAGCCCGTCGTCGGCATCGACGACGAGACGCTCCAGCCCGCAGTCCTCATGGCCAAGGGCCCGCTGCTGCTCGCCGGGCCTCCTGGCTCCGGGCGGACCGTGGCGCTGGTGACCCTCGCCTACGCGCTGCGCCGTTCGAACCCGGATGCCGAACTGGTGTACATCGCCTCGCGGAGATCTGCCGTGGCGTCATTGCCTGTCTGGAACCGTTCGCTGGTGGGGGCCGACGACGTCGAGGAGGCGGTCGAGGCGCTGGCGGACCATTCCTCGGCCAATCCGGGGAAGCTGGCCATCTTCATCGAGGGGCTCACGGAGTTCACGGGCACCCTCGCCGAATCTGGCGTCGAGCGGCTTGTCACGTCCTCTATCAAGGCCGACCAGTGGGTGGTGGGTGAATCCGAGACCTCCACCTGGTCCTCGGCATGGTCACTGGCCCAGCCGTTCAAGTCCGGAAGACGCGGACTCCTGATCAACCCGGGGGATATGGACGGCGACAGCCTGCTCAACACGTCGCTCGGAAGGGTCGGTTCCGACTTCATTCCGGGCAGGGGCTACATCGTCGGCAGGGGCAAAGTGCGTAAGCTCCAGATTGCACTGCCTCCGGAAAACCGGCAGTAGGGGATTTGGTGATCCGCGGGAGCATGTAGGAAGATACCCGGGACAAAATCCGGTGCGGGGGAGCCCCGTCTCGCCCAGCAAAAGGTAACCACATGATCCGATCCAACAGCCTTCGCACCACTGTGCTGCCCGGACTGGCGGCCTCAATGCTGGCGTTCACCGCGTCCGTTGCAGCCGCCGCTCCGGTGCATGCCACAGATTGCCTGCCGGGACAGTGTACGGCGTCGCCCGCTCCGCCTGCTCCGAGCACGTCTGCTCCTGCGCCTCCAACGTCCCCGTCCGCACCGGCTCCCGCTCCTGCGCCGGCTCCCGCACCCCCCGCTCCCGCACCGGCCCCGGCCCCGGCGCCGGCACCAACAGGTGCCCCGGCACCCGCACCGGCGCCGGCGCCCGCAATGCCGAAGCCCGCAGCGCGGGTTCCGTCTGATGCTCCGAAACCCTCGGCAACCACGGCCCAGCCACGCCCGTTGGCGCCGGCTGCCAACGGCGGCCCCGCACCTGCGGTTGCTGCCGTCCCGGTGCAGGCCGCCACCGCCTCGCCCACATCCTCCACAGTAGCCCCGACGTCCAGCGCGGCGGCGGATTCCTCGTGGACCAAACCCATTGCATCCCCGACGGAGGCGAGCCCCGAGGCGGTGGTCAGCGTCGAAGACAACGGGCCGGGAGTCGGGATTTTCGGCCTCTTTGCCCTCATGGGAGGAGTCCTGCTGGTTGGCATCGGGGGACTTGTCTTCGCCTTCTGGATCCGGAAGCGCCTCGCCTCCCACTGGTAGCGGCGTCGGCGCATAATGTCCGGCGTGTAAGGCAAGATAGGTCTGTGAGCACAGCATCAGGCCCCACCGCATCAGGCACCGCATCAGGCACCGCATCAGGCACAGCAACAGGTCCTACCGACATGGCAGCATCCGGAACGGACCAGCTCGAGCTGGAAGCGATTCCGTCCGAGTCGGTCCGCGACGAATACCAGAACCTGGCGGATCTCGTCAGGAAGTACCGGTTCGCCTACTACCAGGAGGACGAGCCGCTCGTCTCCGATGCGGAGTTCGATACCCTGTTCCGGCGGCTGGAGGAGCTTGAAGCGCTCCATCCCGAGCTGGTGTCCAATGACTCGCCCACGCAGGAAGTGGGCGGGGAAGTGTCGGCGGCCTTTGCCGCCGTCGAACACCTGCAGCGGATGTACAGCCTGGAGGACGTGTTTTCCCTCGAGGAGCTGGAAGCCTGGATCACCAAGGCGGAGGCGGGCATCGCCAGACTTGGAAGTCCCACTGCGGCGTGGCTGACCGAGCTGAAGATCGACGGCCTGGCGGTCAACCTGCTGTACCGGGACGGCAAGCTGGTCCGGGCAGCCACCCGCGGCGACGGGACCACAGGCGAGGACATCACGCACAACGTGCTCACCATCAAGGAAATCCCGCAGCAGCTCAGCGGCAGCGGGTTCCCCGCCGAGATGGAGATCCGGGGTGAGGTGTTCATACCCTCCAAAGCCTTCGCCGAGTTCAACGAGGCGCTCATCGAGGCCGGAAAGGCCCCGCTCGCCAACCCGCGGAACGCGGCGGCGGGCTCACTGCGCCAGAAGGACCCGGCCGAGACCGCCAAGCGGCCGCTGAAGATGTTCGTCCACGGGATCGGCGCCCGCAACGGCCTCCCGGGCACCAGCCAGTCCGAGACATACAAGCAGCTGGCGGAGTGGGGGCTGCCCGTCAGTCCGTACTTCGAGGTGCTCGGCAGCCTGGCGGAAGTATTGGAGTTCATCGCCAAGTACGGGGACAAGCGTCACAGCCTGCTGCATGAGATCGACGGCATTGTGGTGAAGGTGGACGACTTCGCCACCCAGCGCGCACTGGGCTTCACCACCCGTGTTCCGCGCTGGGCCGTCGCCTACAAGTACCCGCCCGAGGAAGTGCACACCAAGCTGCTGGACATCGCGGTTAACGTCGGACGCACGGGCCGCGTGACCCCGTTCGGGATCATGGAACCGGTCAAGGTGGCCGGATCCACCGTGGGAATGGCCACGCTGCACAACCAGGACGTGGTCAAGGCCAAAGGCGTGAAGATCGGCGACATCGTGGTTCTGCGCAAGGCCGGTGACGTCATTCCCGAGATCGTGGGTCCGGTGCTGGCCCTGCGGGACCAGCAGGACCCTCCGGTGCGCGACTTCGTCATGCCCACGGAATGCCCGTCCTGCGGGACGCCGCTTGCTCCCGGGAAGGAAGGGGACGTGGACATCCGCTGCCCCAATGCGCGGTCCTGCCCGTCCCAGCTCCGCGAGCGGGTCTTCCACCTCGCCGGCCGGGGAGGGTTCGACATCGAAGCACTGGGCTGGGAGGCCGCCATTGCCCTCACCCAGCCGGCGGAACCGGAAGTGCCGCCGCTCACCACCGAAGCCGCCCTCTTCGACCTCACTCCGGAGGCTCTCGCACCGGTGAAGATCCGGCGCGAGAAGCGGTCCAAGGGGGTCGGCACGGGGGAGTACGAGCTCGTGCCCTACTTCTTCAGCAAGGGCACGGCTAAGACACCGTCCAAGCCCACGGCAACCACCGAGAAACTCTTCAGGGAACTCGACAAGGCCAAAACCCAGCCCCTGTGGCGCGTGCTCGTGGCCCTGTCCATCCGGCACGTCGGTCCGCGGGCATCGCGGGCCCTCGCCAACCACTTCGGCACCATGGACGCCATCCGCCAGGCCTCAGAGGAAGAGCTCGCCGGCGTTGACGGCGTGGGCCCAACGATTGCCGCCGCGCTCAAGGAATGGTTTGCCGAGGACTGGCACGTCGAAATCATCGACCGCTGGGCTGCTGCCGGAGTGCGCATGGAGGATGAACGGGATGAATCCACACCGCGCACCCTCGAAGGGCTGACTCTCGTGGTCACGGGCACGCTGGAGCACTTCAGCCGCGACGAAGCGAAGGAAGCCATCCTGGTCCGCGGCGGCAAGGCGGCCGGTTCGGTGTCCAAGAACACCAGCTACCTCGTCGCCGGTGATAATGCCGGTACAAAGCTGGACAAGGCGGAACAGCTGGGTGTGCCCGTCCTCGACGAGGACGGATTCCGGGAACTGCTGGCCAATGGCGCGGCTGCATTCGACGCTGACAATGACGAAGCCTCCGGTGAGCGGGACGGGGAAGGTGCGGAATGAGCCCGGACCTGAACGGGCTGCTTGAAGTGGCCAAGGCCGCGGCCGCCGCCGGTGCCGCAGTCCTGTCCACCCGCAGCGACCGGCCCCTGGAATCGGGCAATGTCAGCAACAAGGGGGCCGCAGGCGACTGGGTCACCGCCTTCGACCTGGCGGCGGAGAAAGCCGTCCGGGACGCCATCCGGACGGCCCGCCCGCAGGACACCATTACCGGCGAGGAACAGGGCACCACACGCCCCGAGCATCCGAGCGGCCTCCGGTGGTCCATTGATCCGCTGGACGGCACCACCAATTTCATCCGCAACATCGTCTACTACGCCACGTCCGTGGCAGTGGCCGACGCCGACGGCGTGTGGCTGGCCGGAGTGGTTAACGCCCCCGCCCTGGGCCGCGTGTACTACGCCTCCCGCGGCCACGGCGCCTGGCTCGAACAAAACGGCAGCCGGACCCAGCTCACCGGACCGGTGACCGGGCGCCCGGGGCAGATCCTCGCCACGGGCTTCAGTTACGACCCCGCCACGCGGGAGGACCAAGCCAGTGTTCTCGGCGGCCTCATGGAGGGTTTCGCCGACATCCGGAGGCTTGGCTCTGCAGCCCTGGACCTGTGCCTTGTGGCCGACGGCACCCATGACGCCTTTGGTGAACGTGGCCTCAACGAGCACGATTTTTCGGCAGGAGCCCTGATCGCCGAAGAAGCGGGATGCTGGGTGCGCAGGCCCCGGCTGACGAGTCCGCTCGACGGCGGGCCCTCCGACGAGGAGCGGCTTGCAGCCTGGACCTGCGCGGGGACCCTGGAGCTTTCCGGCAAGTTCCCGCTCTGAGCGGAACACCGGCCCCAGCCCGACCCGGCCCGGTGATACTTCCATCACGGAAACGCCTGTTTCGCGCGGGTCACCCGGCCGGCGGGCCTAGCATTGACAGGTGCAGCCGCAGATCATCGTCCGTCCAGCCGTCCCCGCCGACTACGGGGCGATAGCGCGCATAACCCGCGACTCCTACATGGCGGCTGGATACTTTGACAGCGCAGACCACCCATACATGAAGCAGATCCAGGACGTGGCGAGGCGGGCGGCGCAGGCAACCATCTGGGTCGCCGAGCGCGACGGGCAGGTGGTGGGCTCCGTGACGCTGGCCGTCGCCGGCGAGCCGTATGCGGACATCGCCCTCGACGACGAACTCGAATTCCGGATGCTGGTGGTGGACCCGGCCGTGCAGCGCAGCGGTGCGGGCCTGGCGATGGTCGAGGCGATCATCGCGCACGCCAGGTCGCTGGACGGCATCCGCGCCGTGGCACTGACCACCGGCGGGACCTGGGAGAGCGCCCACGGACTCTACCGGAAGACAGGCTTCCATCGCGTTCCCGAGCGGGACTGGTTCGTGCCGGACACCGACATAAAGCTGCTGGTTTTCCGGCTGGACGTCTGACCGACCTAGAGTGGTGCCGACTCATTCCCCGGCCCATGCCGCAGGTGCGAAACCACCAGGCAATGCATGCGGCCCCAGTGAAAGGCGCACCATGCGCAAGACATTCGGCACCGGCTCCGTCTGGGAACAGACGCTCGGCTATTCCCGCGCACTGCAGGTGGACAACACGCTGTACATCTCGGCCACATCCTCGAGCGGTGAGAACGGCATCGTCGGCAGCGACTTCTACGAGCAGACCAGGTACATCCTGCAGAAGCTGGAGACGGTCCTGGCCGATGCCGGCTTCGGCCTCGCCGACGTCGTGCAGTCCAAGCTCTACCTGACCGACATCAGCAAGTGGGAAGACGCCGGCCGCGCCCACGGCGAGGTCTTCGGCGAGATCCGCCCCACGCTGTCCCTGGTTCACGTGCTGCCGTTCCTCGACCCCGAGATGCTCGTGGAAATCGAACTCGTCGCGCAGAAGAGCGCCAGCTAGCACACCGCCCCCCGCCCCCGCCCCGCGGCCTGGGTTAGGACGTCGGGAGGCCGTAGCGGTGTTCCGGGCGGCCCGTGGTGCCGTACCGGAGCTGGATTTCGACGGCGCCGTCATCGGCCAGCGAGGAAAGGTACCGCTGGGCGGTGGCCCGGGAAACACCCACGCGCCCGGCGACATCGGCTGCGGAATACTGCTCGCCCGGCACGAGCGACTCCAGCACTGCCGCCTCGGTGGCGGAGCGCGGCCTGGCCGAGGGCGAGACATCACCCGGGATCAGGGCACGCTTGGCCCGCTCCACGGTGTCCTGATCCAACGCCCCGGGCTGGCTGAGGATCCGCCGGTACCGGGCATAGGACCGAAGCTGTTGGGACAGGGACTCTGCGGTGAACGGCTTCAGCAGGTACCCGAGGGCGCCGCGGCGGAACGCCGTCCGCAGCGATGCGGCATCGGACGCCGCGCTCAGGATCATCGTGTCCACGTCGAGCTGGTGCAGCAGATCCAGGCCCGAGGCGTCCGGCAGGTACACATCCAGCAGTACCAGGTCCGGCCGCAGGCTGTGGATGGACTGCAGCGCCAGCGAGGCCGAGCCGGCCGGCGGCAGCGCCAGAAAACCCGCCACCGAATCCACATAGGCGGCATGGAGCTTGGCGACGTGGAAGTCGTCATCCACGATCAGCACCCTGAAATCTTCAGACATCATCGTCCTATCTCATCCGTCGTTCCGCTTGGAAGCCTGCTCGTCGCCCCTGCGGCCCTGCGAGTCCTTGCTGGAACTCGTCGTCCCCGGAAGCGTCGCCATGAACACGGCGCCTGGCCCGCCCTCGCTGCCGGGCTCCAGCACCCTGACGTCGCCGCCGCGGCGCCGTGCCAGCTGCCGCGCGAGAGCCAGCCCCAGGCCCTGGCCCCCTGCCGGGCGGACGGCGCCGGACGCCGTCGTGAATCCTTCGGCGAACACGGCTTCGGGATCCGTCCCGCCGGGCAGCCCGTCGCCTGAATCGGCGACGACGATGTGCAGCGTCCCGCCGTCGTCCGACGGTTCGTCGAGGAGCTCAAGTTCCACCCAGCGCTCGCCGGCCGAGCCGGCCACGGCCGCGTTCACCGCGTTGTCGATCAGGTTGCCCAGGACAGTGGTCACGTCCTGCGGTTCCGTTACCTGGCCGCGCACCAGGGTTTCCGGCCCGATCCGGAGCGCCACGCCGCGTTCGTCCGCCTCAACGCCCTTCGCGCCGACAAAGGCCTGCAGGTAGGGGTCCTGCAGGAGCTCGGCCTGGTCCACCGGGAACTTCAGCGGCCCGGTGGCTGCGAGCCGCTCCAGGTATTCCCGCGCCTGCTGGTGCTGGCCGATGCTCATGAAACCCGCAATCGTGTGCAGCTGGTTGGCGAACTCGTGCCGCTGTGCCCGGAGCGCCGTGGACATGGTTCCGACGGCGTCGAGCTGGCGTGTGAGGTGCTGCAGCTCCGTGCGGTCGCGCAGCATGACCACCCAGCCGAGGTCCTCCTGGCGGTGCAGGGCCTTGCGGGCGCTCGCCACCAGGACCCGGCCGCCGGCGATCAGCTCCACGGCTTCGCCCTCCCTGGCGTCGGCCTCCGTCAGGGCCTGGAGCTGGGGCGGCACCGGTGCCCCGGACCACAGTGTGCCGGACAGGTCCGGCTGCCCCAGGAGCCGCTGGGCTGCGGCGTTGAAGACGCTGATGCGGCCGTCGGCGGAGACACCCACCACGCCTTCGTCCACGCCTTCCAGCACGGCCACCTGGTCATGCACCAGGGTGCTGATCTCCTCCGGTTCCAGGCCGAGCGTGAGCCGCTGCAGCCGGCGCCGGAGCAGGAACGAGGCCAGCACCCCGGCCAGTAGCGACCCCGCCGCCGTCACGGCGATCGGCACGATGTCGCGCGCGAGGCTCTGGCCGATGGTTTCGGTGGAATAGCCCACGCTGACTTCGCCCACCACAGTGCGCGAGCCCGCCGTGCCGGCTCCGGATCCTACGCCCGGTGCGAAAACCGGCACCTTGGCACCGGCCGACGGGCCGAGGGTTCCGGTGTTGCGCGTCGTGACTTCACGTCCCGCCAGCGCCTCCGAGGGGTCCGTGCTGACGCGTTCGCCAAGCCGCTCGGCCTCGGGGTGGGCCAGCCGGAGCCCCGTTTCGTCCGTGATCACCACGAACAGGGCACCGGTCCGGCTGCGCGCTCCTTCCGCCGCCGCCATCAGCGGGCCGGCCAGCAGTTGGTCCCGCGGGGGAGTGCCGGGCAGCCGGCTGATGGCCGCCACGTCGGCGCGCACGGAGGGGTCCGAGGCCACGGTCCGGGCCAGCGTGAGCGCCTGGTTCTCCGCCTCGCGGCCCAGGCGTTCGAAGGTCAGCCAGGCATGGACGGCTCCACTGAGGAGCACAACAAGGAGCACCACGCCCAGCTGCAGCAGCAGGGTCTGCGTGGAGAACCGCAGCGGCAGCCGCCGGGACGGTCCGGTCATGGCGCTCCTCCTCGAGGCAGGGCAGGCAGGGCTGCCAATGGCGTGGGTCAGGCAATATCAGGGAATGTCAGGGAATATCAAGGCAACAACGGCTTGTGCGCAGCAGGTCCGGGCAGCCGTGAGCACAATGCGCAAAATGCTCCCAATAAGCAGTATGCCAATCAATTGAGCCAAAGGCACGGCGGTGACGGACGCCACTCTAACGTCTGTAGTGCGCATCACATCGGGGTGGTGCCGTTCATTAAGAAGGAGCCGGCTGTGCTGGTATTACTTGGATTCGCCATGATCGCGGTTTTCATGGTGCTGATCATGACGAAGAAGTTGACGCCAGTGCTGGCGCTCATAATCGTCCCCACCGTTTTCGGTCTGTTCGCAGGCGCAGGCCTCGGCATCGGCGACATGGTCATGGACTCGATGAAGTCCATGACGTCCACCGCCGCGCTGCTGATGTTTGCCATCATCTACTTCGGCCTGATGATCGACGTCGGGCTGTTCGATCCGCTGGTCCGGTTCATCCTGCGCAAGCTGGGCAATGACCCCGCCAAGGTGGTGCTCGGCACCGCGCTCCTGGCCGCTGCAGTTTCCCTCGACGGCGACGGCTCCACCACCTTCATCCTCACCACGGCGGCCATGCTGCCGATCTACCTGCGGCTCAAGATGAGCCCCGTGGTCCTCACCTGCGTCGCCGGCCTGGCCAACGGCACCATGAACATCGTGCCGTGGGGCGGACCCACCGCCCGCGCCGCCACCGCCCTCAAAATCGACGTCAACGACGTCTTCGTTCCCATGATCCCGTCGCTGGTCGCCGGCCTCGCCGTCGTCCTCGCCTTCGCCTGGCTGCTCGGCCTGCAGGAGCGCAACCGCCTCCGCGCCACCCAGCCGGAAATCTGGGGGACGCCGTCTACGGCAGAACCGTTCACCGCCGAAGGGTTCGACGGCGGAACGCCCGCCGGCGGCGGCCGCACCGGCGGTTCCGGCACCCGTGGTGCAGTGGCCCCGGCAACGGGAGGCCCTGGCGGCCTCTCCCCGGAGGGATCCTCCGTTGCCGTCCTGGAACGCACCGAAACGCTCGTGGACGACAGCGACACCGCCATGGCCGACACCGCCCTGGACCCCAACCGCAAGACCCTGCGCCCCAAGCTGCAGTGGTTCAACCTGGGCCTCACCGTCGCCGTGATGGGCATGCTCATCGCCGACCTCGTTCCCCTGCCGTACGTGTTCATGGTCGGCTCGGCCATCGCCCTGCTGGTGAACTTCCCCAAGGTCAAGGACCAGGGCGCGCAGCTCGTGGCCCACGCCCCGTCGATCGTTGCCGTGGTGAGCATGGTCATGGCCGCCGCCGTCCTGACCGGCGTTCTCACCGGCACCGGAATGGTCGAGGCCATGTCCGCCTGGCTCGTGCAGATCATCCCGTCGGACATGGGCCCGCTCATGGCCGTGATCACCGGCGTCCTCAGCATCCCCATGACGTTCTTCATGAGCAACGACGCCTTCTACTTCGGCGTGCTGCCGGTTCTGGCCGAGACGGCCGGTCACTACGGCATCAGCGCCGCGGACATGGCACGTGCCTCGATCACCGGGCAGCCGTTCCACATGCAGAGCCCGCTGGTTCCGGCGATCCTGCTGCTGGTTTCGCTCGCCAAGGTGGACCTGGGCGACCACCACAAGAAGGTGCTGTGGCGCAGCGCCGTCGTCTCCCTGGTGATGCTCGCCGTCGGGATGCTGACCGGGGCCATCGGCATCGGCTAACCTGTAGCTGCCCGCGGCCCCGCCGCGCGGCCGGAAGTGCCCGCCTGGAGCCCGCTGGGGGTCGTCAGGCGGGCACTGACGTTTGCCACGTAGACTATGGGGAAACCAACTACATTGCAGGGGAGATCCATGGCTGCGATCAACCGTGACGACGTCGCGCACCTCGCGCGGCTCGCGCACATTGAGATGAGTGCTGAAGAGCTGGACAGGATGGCCGGCGAGCTGGCCGTCATCGTAGATGCGGTGAAATCCGTCAGCGAAGCCGCCGGAGACGACGTTCCGGCCACCTCACACCCGATTCCGCTGAACAACGTGTTCCGCGAGGACGTGGTGGGGCACACCTTCACCGCCGAGCAGGCACTCTCCGGAGCTCCGGATTCCGATGAGAACCGTTTCAAGGTCCCGGCAATCCTGGATGAGGCATAAACACATGACTGAAAACAACAGCACCCCGCTGATCCGCCTCTCCGCAGCCCAGCTGGCCGCCAAGCTGGCCGCCCGCGAAGTCACCGCCGTCGAGGTCGTCCAGGCGCACCTGGACCGCATTGCCGCCGTCGACGGGGGAGAGCGCGGCGTACACGCGTTCCTGCACGTCAACGCCGAAGAGGCGCTCGCCGTCGCCGCCGAGGTGGACGCCATCCGCGCCGCCGGCGGCGCTGCCGCCGAGGAACTCCACGAGCTCGCCGGCGTCCCGATCGCGGTGAAGGACCTCATCGTCACCATCGGCCAGCCCACCACCGCCGGCTCGAAGATCCTCGAGGGCTGGCACAGCCCGTACGACGCCACCGTCGTGCAGAAGCTGCGCGCCGCGAAAATGCCCATCCTGGGCAAGACCAACCTGGATGAATTCGCCATGGGCTCCTCCACGGAGCACTCCGCGTTCGGCCCCACCCGCAACCCCTGGGACCTGGACCGCATCCCCGGCGGCTCCGGCGGCGGATCGGCAGCCGCCGTCGCCGCTTTCGAAGCGCCCCTCGCGCTGGGCACCGACACCGGCGGATCCATCCGCCAGCCGGGCGCCGTCACCGGAACCGTCGGCGTGAAGCCCACGTACGGCGGCGTGTCCCGCTACGGCGCCATCGCCATGGCGTCCTCCCTGGACCAGATCGGCCCCGTGTCCCGCACGGTCCTGGACTCGGCACTGCTGCACCAGGTCATCGGCGGCCACGACCCGCACGACTCCACCTCGCTGCCGGACCCGCTGGCGGACCTCCCCGCCGCCGCCCGGCTGGGCAACGTGGACGGCATGAAGATCGGCATCATCAAGGAACTCCACGGCGAGGGCTACCAGGCCGGCGTCGAGAACCGCTTCAACGAGTCCCTCGAGCTGCTCAGGCAGGCCGGCGCGGAAATCGTTGAGGTGTCCTGCCCCAACTTCAAGTACGCCCTCGGGGCCTACTACCTCATCATGCCGTCCGAGGCCTCCTCCAACCTGGCCAAGTTCGACGGCGTCCGGTACGGTCTGCGCGTTCTCCCGGAGGAACCGCCCATGACCATCGAGCGCGTCATGGGGGCCACCCGGGCCGCCGGCTTCGGCGACGAGGTCAAGCGCCGTGTCATCCTGGGCACCTACGCCCTGTCCGCCGGCTACTACGACGCCTACTACGGGTCGGCGCAGAAGGTCCGCACGCTGATCCAGCGCGACTTCGACGCAGCCTTCGCCAAGGCAGATGTCCTGATTTCCCCGACGGCCCCCACCACGGCCTTCAAACTGGGCGAAAAGCTGGACGACCCCCTGGCGATGTATCTGAACGACGTCGCCACCATTCCAGCCAACATGGCCGGTGTTCCCGGGCTGTCCCTGCCCGGCGGCCTGGCGGATGAGGACGGCCTGCCCGTCGGCATCCAGCTGCTGGCCCCTGCCCGTGAGGACGCCCGCCTGTACCGCGTGGGCGCCGTGCTGGAATCCCTTCTCGAGGAGAAATGGGGCGGTCCGCTGCTGGACAGTGCTCCAGAGTTGGCCGCCTCACCGGTGGCCGAGCCTGTCGAGACCCTCGTCGACGCCCAGGAGGCAAAATAATGAGCACCGACGCAATCCTGAGCTTCGAAGAGGCCATGGAGAAGTACGATCCCGTCCTGGGATTCGAGGTCCACGTGGAGCTGAACACCAAGACGAAGATGTTCTCCTCGGCGCCGAACGTGTTCGGCGATGAGCCCAACACGAACGTCAACGAGGTGGACCTCGGCATGCCCGGCGTCCTGCCCGTGCTGAACAGGACCGCGGTGGAATCCTCCATCAAGATCGGCCTGGCGCTGAACTGCAAGATCGCCGACTACTGCCGCTTCGCCCGGAAGAACTACTTCTACCCGGACACTCCGAAGAACTTCCAGACCTCCCAGTACGACGAACCGATCGCGTACGACGGCTACCTGGACATCGAGCTCTCCGACGGTACGGTGTTCCGCGTTGAAATCGAGCGCGCCCACATGGAGGAGGACGCCGGCAAGCTGACCCACCTCGGCGGCTCGGCAGGCCGCATCCAGGGTGCCGACTACTCGCTCGTGGACTACAACCGCGCCGGCGTTCCGCTGGTGGAAATCGTCACCAAGCCCATCCAGGGCGCCGGTTCACGCGCTCCCGAACTGGCCAAGGCGTACGTCGCCGCCGTCCGCGAGATCGTCAAGAACCTCGGTGTGTCCGACGCCAAGATGGAACGCGGCAACGTCCGCTGCGATGCGAACGTGTCGCTGCGCCCGCACGGCCGCGAACGCTTCGGCATCCGCTCCGAGACCAAGAACGTGAACTCCCTGCGCGCCGTCGAGCACGCCGTCCGCTACGAAATCCAGCGGCACGCCGCCGTGCTGGACTCCGGTGAGCCGGTCATCCAGGAAACGCGCCACTGGCACGAGGACACGCGCACGACGACGTCGGGCCGGGCCAAATCCGACGCCGATGACTACCGCTACTTCCCGGAGCCCGACCTCGTGCCCGTAGTCGCTTCCCGCGAATGGGTCGAGGAACTGCGCGCCACGCTGCCCGAACCGCCGGCCGCCCGCCGCAAACGGCTCCAGGCAGACTGGGGCTACTCGGACCTCGAGTTCCGCGACGTCGTCAACGCCGGAGTCATGGACGAAATCGAGGAAACCATCGCCGCCGGTGCCACGGCCTCCGTGGCACGCAAATGGTGGATGGGCGAGATCGTGGGCCGCGCCAAGAATGCCGACGTCGACCCCGGCCAGCTGGGCGTCGAACCGGCCACCATCGTCGAGCTGAGCAAGATGGTGGAAGACGGCAAGATCAACAACAAGATGGCTACCGAGGTGCTGGACGGCGTGCTCGCCGGCGAAGGCACCCCGGCCGAAATCGTCGAGAAGCGCGGCCTCGCCGTCGTGTCCGACGACGGACCCCTTCTGGAAGCCATCGATGCAGCCCTCGCGGCGCAGCCCGACGTCGCGGACAAGATCCGCGCCGGCAAGCTGCAGGCCATCGGCGCCATCGTCGGCGGCGTCATGAAGGCCACCCGGGGCCAGGCCGACGCCGGCCGCGTCAAGGAGCTGATCCTGGAGAAGCTGGGCGTCAACGCCTGACCCCTCCCCTCCACCCAACTGGGTCGCAGCTAAGCCGTTCTGAATCTCCGGAACCGCGCAGGCTGCGATCCAGTTGGGGGTTAAGGGGAATGGGGCCCCATGCTCTCCATAAGGTCGCGGCTTTAAAGTGTGGACTGAGGGCGCCGGAGTCCCGCCGGTGCGGCGGAAGGACATGCCATGCCGGTTCCACAACCGAAAACATTACGTCGGGCCCTGTTTGCAGGCGCCGTAGTACTCGCCCTGTGTGGCGCCGGGCCAGCCATGGTCCGGGCTGCCGACGAGACTGCCGGGCGCGGGGAAGCTGACCCCCAGCTTGTTGCCTCGCAACCTACGGCCACTCCGCCGGCGCCTGGTGACCAGGGAAAGTCGGAGCAAGCCAAGGGCCAGGGCAAGGGGCGTGAGCTGCACAGCGAAAGCGTGGTCAAAAAGGCCGACGGCAGCCTGGAGACGCGGATAACGCAGTTCGGTACCGTGGAGGCCGTGAGTGAGACGTCGATCACGGTCAAGAGCGAGGACGGCTTCACCCTGGCCTATGCCATCAGCGCCGACACCAAGATCCGCAAGCGGCCCGCAGCCGCTGCCAACGGCACCGCACCCCAGGACGGCACCGCACCAAGTGACAGCGCCACGCCCCCCAACAGCGCCGCACCCCAGGACGACGCCGGCAAACGGGCGAAGCCGTCCGCCGCCACCGCCGCTGACCTCAAGCAGGGGGACACGGTGCGCATCAGGGGCATCAAGAACGGCACGTCGATCTCGGCGACGGCGATCGTCGAAGGCGCTGCTGACAAGGGAAAGGCGCTCGGCCAAGGTAAGGGAGCCGGCCAGGGCCAAGGCCAAGGCAAAGGACTCGGTCAGGGCAAGGCCAAAGGCGAAGGCCGGGGCCAAGGCCAAGCCGATGATGCGCCCTAGTCGTGGACGAGGCGGGCCATGATGTCCTCCAACGCCTCGCACACCATCATCACGGACGCCCGCTTGAGGTTCTCCGGCCGGGCCAGGATGTCGATCCTGCGGCGCGTGCTGATCCCCCTGAGCGGGCGCAACACAATGTCAGGATTCAGCACGGGCCGCGCCGTATGCCTGGGCAGCAGACCGATCACGCCGCCCGCCGCCACCAGGGCCGCCACCGTGGAGTAGTCGTTGATGCGGTGCACAATGTTCAGTTCACGGCTGGAAACGGCGGCAACAGCGGACAGCACGTCCGCGGGTGAATAGCCGGTGCGGCTGGTCACCCAGGGTTCGCTGACGACGTCGTCGGGTTCCAGTGACGGCTGGGCGGCGAGCCGGTGTCCCGCGGGAAGGGCCACGTCGAGGGGCTCATGCGCGAGGGGAATCACCGCCACCCGCTCAGTGGGCCAGCTCGGGCTGTGGTCCATGCGGTGGGCCAGCACCAGGTCGTACCGTGCCGTGAGGGCGGGGAAATCCTGCTGTGCCACGTCCTCGTCAAACAGCTGGACCTTCGGCTTGTCCGACCCGTCCAGCAGCCGCGCGAGCGGGGCGAACAGCGCCTGCCCTGCGCTGTGGAACCCGCTCACCGTCACCGGCGCCACCGTGGATCCATGATAGGCGCCGATCGCCATGCGGGCATCGGCCATGGCACTGACGACGGCGGCCCCGGCGTCCGCCAGCACCTGCCCGGCCTCCGTGAGGACCAGGTTCCTGCCCTCCTTGCGCGTGAGCGGAACCTCCACGCTCTTCTGCAGCTGTGCCAACTGCTGGGAGACCGCCGACGGCGTGACAAGCAGGGTGTCCGCCACGGCCTTGACGCTTCCGAGGGCGCCAAGCTCGCGGAGCATTTCGAGCTGGTGGATTTCCATGGCCCCATCCTATGCCTTAGCAATTCCTAAATCGTCGATTGAGAAAAATCCCCTTGTGCTAATGCGTTGGAGTGGCTCTAATGAAGGGAGATTCCGCCCGCATGCGGCTTGAGCGCATGCCCAAAGTAAGGATGCCAATGAAGGCTCTGTACAAGGCCGGCCCTCACGCCGGGTTCGAGCTGGTCGACCGTCCGGAGCCCGAGGCTGGCCCCGATGACGTGAAGATCCGCGTGATGACCACGGGCATCTGCGGCACGGACCTGCATATCCAGTCGTGGGACGCCTGGGCGCAGGGCATCATCCAGGCGCCCCTCATCGCCGGGCACGAGTTCTATGGCGAGGTGGTGGAAATCGGCGAAGACGTCCGGGACGTCAAGGTGGGGGACCGGGTTTCCGGCGAGGGGCACGTGGTCTGCGGCATCTGCCGGAACTGCCGCGCGGGCCGCCGCCAGATGTGCATCCACACGGTGAGCGTCGGCGTGCAGCGGGACGGTGCATTCGCCGAATACGTGGTCATTCCGGAAACCAACGTGTGGGTCCACCAGGATCCGTCCGTGACGCCGGAGCTCGGGGCGATCTTCGACCCCTTCGG
Source organism: Arthrobacter sp. Soil_N43 (assembly GCF_057655195.1). Taxonomy (NCBI): domain Bacteria; kingdom Bacillati; phylum Actinomycetota; class Actinomycetes; order Micrococcales; family Micrococcaceae; genus Arthrobacter; species Arthrobacter sp. Soil_N43. The sequence continues at coordinate 44,397 of NZ_JBDGML010000073.1, read as the reverse complement.
CAACGCCGTCCACACCGCCCTGAGCTTTCCCCTCGTCGGCGAGGACGTGCTGATCACCGGCGCCGGACCCATCGGTCTCATGGCCATCGCGGTGGCCCGCCACGCCGGCGCCCGCAAGATTGCCATCACGGACGTCTCGGCACCGCGGCTGGAGCTGGCCCGCCAGCTCGGCGTTGACCTGGCCATCGACGTCTCCAAGACGCGTGTCCGGGAGGCGCAGCGCGAACTGGGCATGCGCGAGGGCTTCGACATCGGACTGGAAATGTCCGGCCATCCCACCGCACTGCCGGAAATGATCGACAACATGAACCACGGCGGCCGCATCGCCATGCTGGGCCTGCCCAGCCAGTCGATCGACATCGACTGGGGCAAGGTGGTCACCCACATGCTGACCCTGAAGGGCATCTACGGCCGTGAAATGTTCGAGACCTGGTACGCCATGAGCGCCATGCTGTCCTCCAACCGCACGTTGCACGCCAACATCTCCGCCGTGGTCACGGACGTGCTGCCGGCGGCGCAATGGGAGAAGGGCTTCGAAATTGCCCGCGCCGGCGTGGGCGGCAAGGTTGTGCTCGACTGGTCAGGCGTCTGAACCGACCTCCGGCAGCGCCGTACCCCTTCATCAAAAAAACACGAGACTTTCCACAAGCCGAGGAGCACACCATGTATTCAGCCATCAAGGACCAACTGCGCAGCGAACTGGATGAGATCCGCGCTGCCGGCCTCTACAAGACCGAGAGGCACATCGATTCCCCCCAGGCCAACCGCATCGCCGCAGGCCAGATCGGGCAGGATGCCTCACAGGTCCTGAACTTCTGCGCCAACAACTACCTCGGCCTGGCCGACCACCCGGACATCATCGCCGCGGCCAAGGCCGCCATGGACGACCGCGGCTTTGGCATGGCCAGCGTGCGGTTCATCTGCGGCACCCAGGACCTCCACCTGCAGCTTGAAGCCCGTGTGTCCAAGTTCCTCGGAACGGAGGACACCATCCTGTTCTCCAGCTGCTTCGATGCGAACGGCGGCGTCTTTGAATCGCTCTTCGGTCCGGAAGACGCCGTCATCTCCGACGCCCTGAACCACGCGTCGATCATCGACGGCATCCGGCTCTGCAAGGCGCAGCGCTACCGCTACGCCAACCAGGACATGGCAGACCTGGAGGCGAAGCTCCTGGAGGCCAAGGACGCCCGCCGCAAGATCATCGTCACTGACGGGGTCTTCTCCATGGACGGCTACCTGGCGCCGCTGGAGGCCATCTGCGACCTCGCCGAAAAGCACGATGCCCTGGTCATGGTGGACGACTCCCACGCCGTGGGCTTCATGGGTGCCACCGGGGCGGGAACCCCGGAGCATGCCGGCGTGTCTGACCGCGTGGACATCTACACCGGCACCTTCGGCAAGGCACTCGGAGGGGCATCGGGCGGCTATGTCTCCGGCCGCCGCGAAGTCATCGCCATGCTCCGGCAGAAGGCCCGCCCCTACCTGTTCTCCAATTCCGTGGCCCCCGCCATCGTGGCTGCCACCATCAAGGCCCTGGACCTCGTGGAGACCTCCGGCGAACTGCGGACCCGCCTGTTCGAGAATGCGGCACTGTTCCGCCGCCGCATGACGGAGGAAGGCTTTGAGCTGCTCGACGGCGAACACGCGATTGTGCCGGTGATGTTCGGCGACGCCGTCCAGGCGGCGAAAGTTGCCGACCGGATGCTGCAGAACGGAGTCTTCGTCACGGCCTTCAGCTTCCCTGTGGTGCCGCGGGGAGCGGCCCGCATCCGCGTGCAGCTGTCGGCGGCGCACAGTGCCGACGACGTCGAAACCTGCGTGCAGGCCTTCGTCAAGAGCCGGAAAGCGGTCGCTGCCTAGCAGACAGGCCGAGGGAACCCACGATGCGTCTGCAAGGATGGAGCCATGGCAGCAACCTATGACGTGGTCATTATCGGCGGCGGGATCGCGGGCCTGTCCCTGGCGTCCGCCCTGGCAGGCAAATGCAGTGTGGCGCTGGTCGAAGCCGAGCAGCAGCTGGCGTACCACACGTCCTCCCGTTCAGCCCGGCAGCTGATCCCCAGTTATGGCCCGCCCGTGGTCCAGGAACTTACGGTGCGGACCCTGGAGCTGATCGCGGCGCGGGACGCCGAGCTTCCCAGCCCCGTGTTGTCCCCGCGGAGCTTCATGCTGATCGGCGACGAGGAAGCCGTCAGGTCGGAAGCCAGCGGGCAGATGAAAATGATCAGCCACGCCGAAGCCCTGGAGCTGTGCCCGGTCCTGAAGCCCGGGAGCTTCTCGGCGGCGGGACTGGACACCGGTTCCTTCGGCTGTAACGCCCCGGTTCTGCTCGAAGACCACCGGGCACGGGCCGTGGCCGCGGGTGCGGACATCATCACCGGCGCCCGGCTCCATTCGGCCCAGCGCCTCGGCAGCGGCTGGGAGATCGGTGCAGGGCAGGAGGCTTTCCAGGCCGGCGTGCTCGTCAACGCGGCTGGAGCCTGGGCCGACGAAGTGGCGGTCATCAGCGGAGTGGAGAAGCTCGGACTCCAGCCGTACCGGCGCACGGCGGCGATTGCCGCCGTCGAGCATTCCCTTCCCGAGGGGAGCCCCATGGTGGCGGCAGCGGACGACTCCTTTTACTTCCGCAGGGAGGGGGCGGATGTCCTGGTCTCGCCGTCGGAACACGTTGCCAGCGCAGCGGAGGACGCCCGGCCGTTCCCCGGCGACGTGGAGCGGCTGATCGCCCGGCTCAATTCCCTGACGACGTTGGGGATCGGCACTGTTCGCACAGCATGGACCGGCCTGCGCACCGAAGCGGCCGACGGCGTGCCGGTGGCGGGGTTCGACGCCGAAGCAGCGGGTTTCTACTGGCTCGCCGGCCAAGGCGGGTACGGCTTCCAGACGTCGTCAGCGATTGCCGAATTCGCTGCCGCCCAGATCCTCGAGCGACGCGGCGCCGGCGCGGGGCGGAGTCCGGAATCCCGGACAGCAGACGCGCTCGCCGCCACGCGGTGGTCCATCCGGCGCTGAAGAATGGAGTCATGAGCACCCTCCTCACCAATATCGGCGAACTGATGACCCAGGACCGCGAACAGCGTGTGCTACGGAACGCCGCGGTGGTGATTGAGGGGGAACGGATCGCCTGGTTCGGAGCCGCCGGGGACGCACCGGCGGCGGACGATTCCTACGACGCCGAGGGCCGGGCGCTGCTGCCCGGCTGGGTGGATTCGCATACGCACCTGATTTTCGCCGGTGACCGGACGGCAGAGTTTGAAGCCCGGATGGCGGGGGAGCAGTACAGCGCGGGCGGCATCGCCGTCACCACCGGGGCCACGCGCGGCACCGGGGACTATGACCTCACCCGACTGGCACTGGGCAGGGTGGCGGAGGCTGTTTCGCAGGGCACCACGTACCTGGAGACCAAGACGGGCTACGGCCTGGATGTGGAGCAGGAGGCGCGGAGCGCGCGGATCGCGTCCACGGTGGCCGACGAAGTCACCTACCTCGGGGCACACCTGGTGCCGGCGGGCATGGATCCCGACGAGTACACGGACCTTGTCTGCGGTGCCATGCTGGAAGCGGTCCGCCCGTACACGCAGTGGGCCGACGTGTTCTGTGAACGGGGCGCCTTTACCGAGGAGCAGTCGCGGCGCGTGCTGCAGGCCTGCCGCGCCGCCGGCCTCGGGCTGCGCGTCCACGGCAACCAGCTCGGTCCCGGAGCGGGCGTCAGGCTCGCCGTCGAGTTCGGCGCCGCCAGCGTGGACCATGTGAACTACCTGTCCGACGAAGACGTCGAGGCGCTGGCCGCCAGCTGGTCCGGGTGGGATGGAGGTTCCGGCGCCGACTCCCGCGGCACGGTGGCGACGTGCCTTCCGGCCTGCGACCTCTCCACCCGCCAGCCACTCGCGCCCGCAAGGCGGCTGCTGGACGCCGGAGTGCCCGTGGCCCTGGCTTCCAACTGCAACCCGGGGACGTCCTACACGAGTTCCATGGCATACTGTGTGACCACCGCCGTGCTGCAGATGGGACTCAGCGTCCACGAGGCCGTCCGCGCCGCGACGTACGGCGGCGCCCTGGCGCTGGGGCGTGAGTCGGGGAACGACGCCGACGGCGAACGCGCGGTGGGATCGATCGCCGTCGGGCACCGTGCAGACCTGCATCTGCTCAATGCGCCCTCGGCCACGCATCTGGCCTACCGTCCGGGCATGCCGCTGACGCACGCCGTGTGGCGCGCCGGGGTACGGGCACGGTAAGACTGAGGGGGATCCAACCCGCCACTTGACGTTAGATGATCGTTTGCGGTCTGTTACAATCAAAAAACGTCATTTTCTGATGGCAGTTTGATCACCGAGAGGCAAGCATGACCCGCACCGACCGACTGACGGCGATCCTGGATCTCCTTGCCAAGACCGGGCAGGTGGAGGTGGACGAAATCGTCACCCGGCTCGGCGTTTCGCCGGCCACGGCGAGGCGCGACCTGGACAGCCTGGCCAAGCGGCGGCTGCTGACCCGGACCCGGGGCGGCGCCACCACCGGTGCCCTGGCCTACGACCTGCCGGGACGGTACAACCGCGACGACCATGCGGCAGCCAAGCAGGAGATCGCATTGGCGGCCTCGGCCCTCATCTCGCCGGGCATGGTGATCGGGCTCTGCGGCGGCACCACCAGCACCGCCCTGGCCCAGATCCTGGCCACCCGTGAGGACCTCAACTCGCCGTCCAACCAGCCCACCCTGACGGTGGTCACCAACGCCATCAACATCGCCGGGCAGTTGGCGGTGCGGCCCAACATCAAGGTCATGGTGACCGGCGGCATCCTCAATCCGCGCTCGTACGAGCTGGTGGGGCCGTACACCGACATCATCATGCAGAAAGTGGTGCTGGACATCGCGTTCATCGGCGTCAACGGCATTGACCCCGAGGTTGGCCCCACCAACACCGGAGAAGGTGAGGCTTCCGTCAACGCGCTGCTGGCCAGCCGCGCCAGCGTGTCCTACGTCATCGCGGACTCCTCCAAGGTGGGGCGCCGGGCCTTCGCCACCATGGACGGTTATGCGTTCACCAAGCTGATCACCGATTCCGGCATCTCCGCCAAGGACAAGGCCGCCTTTGAAGCCATCGGCACCGAAGTCATTGTGGCACCGGAAACGCCGCGGCCCCGGCAGGCCTGAGCAGCGTAGCCAGAAACCCGGCGCCCGGCCGAAAGCCCTAGAAGACCACGGGCGGGGCGTCGAGGACGGTCTCGTCCACCCGGCGGTCCACCCACTGCGTGAACGGCTGGTCCAGTTCGTACTTGCCGTCCCCGGTGCGCACCAGCATCCGGATTTCGGCGTTGTCCGGGTTGTTCAGCGACTCGAAGTACTCCACGGACCAGTGGAACCAGCGCATGCAGAACAGGCGCATCGTCAGGCCGTGCGTGACCAGGAGGGTGTTGGGGGAGTAGTCCGGCTTGGCCCAGTGCCGGTAGAGGGTCTCCATAAATGACGAAATGCGGTCATACACGTCCGAGCCGGACTCGCCCTCGCGGAACCGGTAGAAGAAATGGCCGTAGGCGTTGCGCAGCTCCTTCTGGTCCTCGATGTCGCCGGAGATCTGGAAATTGGCCCAGTCCTGCTCACGGAGCCGGGGTTCCTCGATCACCCGTTCCGTGAGGGAACCAAGGTTGAGTGCTTCCAGCGTCTGGTAGGCGCGCAGATAGGGCGAGACGTAGACGCTGACCTGCTGGCCGTCGAGCTCGCGCCGGATACGTTCACCGGCGGCCTTGGCCTGGTCCACGCCCAAGGGCGTCAGCGGAATCCGGTAGTCGGGCACCCGGTTGTAGATGGAGGTGTCGGCATTGGCGGCGGACTGGCCGTGCCGGATCATGATGATTTTCCCGGGCGCACTCATAGTTTCCCAGCATAGGGCCAGCCGGACACCAGGCAGTGGCAGTTCCGTCCTGAAGCCCAACAGGTAAGTACCAGCAACAGCAGGCAAGATAGGAACATGTTGGTTCCTTCCCGCCGTCGCCTGAGGATCGAAATCTGGATAGTGCTGGGACTGTCCCTGGGGCAGTCGGCCGTCTACTCCGTGGTGCAGCTGCTGGACAAGATGACCCAGGCGCCGCTGGCCCAGGGCACCTCCACTCTGAACCGTTCGCAAAGCTCGCGCGAGTATTTCGACCTGACCTACCAGCTGCTGGACATCATTTTTGCGCTGGTGCCGGTCCTGCTGGTCATCTACTTCATGACGGAGCAGCGGCAGCCGAAGGGAGGCGCGGGCTATGACAGCGGCTCGGCGTTCCGGAAGCTCGGGTTCGATTTCGCCCGCCCCGGACGGGACCTCCTCCAGGGGCTGGGGCTGGCGGCCCTGATCGGCATTCCCTCGCTGGGGCTCTATGCGGCGGGGCGGGCGCTGGGTATTACGACGGCGATCATCCCCAGCGCCCTGGACGCGTACTGGTGGACCATTCCGGTCCTGATTCTTTCCGCGATGCGCCACGCCGTGGTGGAGGAAGTCATCGTGGTGGGCTACCTGCTGGACCGCTTCGGGAAGCTCGGCTGGTCCGTGCCGCTGGCCATCTTTGCCAGTTCCATGCTCCGCGGCAGCTACCACCTCTACCAGGGCTTTGGGCCGTTCATTGGCAATGCCGTCATGGGCGTGGTGTTCGCGTGGATCTATACCAAAACCCGGCGGGTGATGCCGCTGGTCATGGCCCACGCGCTGCTGGATATTGTGGCGTTTGTCGGCTTCAGCCTGTTCGGAAGGAGCGTCGGGCTGGGATAGGCGCTATGGGAACGTAACCCGGTGCAGAAAGTAATTCGGCCGCCATCGGTGGGTGACGACATTGGCACCCGCTGATGGCGGCCGAAGTGTAGTGGCAGCATGCTGCCAACGCGCGTCAGATGGTGACGGCGCCTGCTGCGGTTTCAAACGTGACGGACAGGATGCCGGGGGTACCGTGCGGAGCCACCCAGTTGACGGCGACGTCCTCCAGGGGCCTTTCGACAGGCTCTCCGAGCCACTCGGTGACCCGTTCGGCGGAGCCCGCGATGGTGAGGCTGGACATCTTGACGTTGCTGTCATAGGCGTGGGACGGGTGAAGGGAAGGATCGCCCTCCCACTTCAGCATGTACGGAACCTGCGGGTCTGCAATGAGGCCCAGGATTCCGATCTGCTTCCACACGAGTTCGCGGCCGTCCGGGAACTTGCGGTTGCCGTTTACCGCGGCTCGTCCGAGACGCTCCTCGAACGGGGCGAGGTCGTCCACTTCGACGCACCAGCCCATCCAGCCGCCGCCGGCAGCAGAGCGTGCACGCACGGCCTGTCCGAACGGGGCCTTGTCCGACGCCGGGTGGTCCAGGACCTCCACGACCTCCAGATATTTGTGTCCCGCGAGCGGGATAATCATGTTCCGGGTTCCGAAACGGGGGTGTACTCCACCCTTCACGGCTTCAACGCCGAGGGCGGACGAAATACGTTCAGTGGTGGCCGCCAAGCCATCGTGTTCACAGGCGTAAGAGACGTGATCCATGCGCATGCCATCATCTTGGCATCTTGTGACGCGGCTCTCAGCTAAGGGTGCCCTAACACAAATGGGGTGTCTGCAAAAGAGTCGATTGCCGCGGCTTGCGCGCCCCTCGCAGGCAGCATCCAGGCGCCTCCGGAGTCACATAACCGTCACAATCTTCGCGCGGGTGGCGGCCCTTTTCGTAAGCTTGGTCCAGGTCATGAGTGCCAGCGACAGCCCCGGCTTGCTGGCCGGCAACCCTCCTTCCGCGGTGGGGTGCCCCGGGTGAAGACCTGGCCTGCCGGTCAACTGGCGGCAGGCAAGCGCGTAGAAGAGGTATACCGATGACGATTTCCGTCACCCGCACCGACGTTCCCGATGGCCAAGCTCCCGCCTGTAAAGGCGGTGACACTGAAGACCGTGACAGCCGCGTTCCCGACGGCACCGTCCAGTACATCAACATCGGCGGCCTCGAGCTCGAGGCCGGCGGATTCCTCCCGGACGTGACGCTGGCCTACGAAACCTGGGGAACGCTCAACGCCGACGGCTCCAATGCCATCCTGGTGGAGCACGCCCTCACCGGGAGCACCCATGTGACGCGGGGCGACGGGGACGAGGAAGGCTGGTGGGAGCAGCTCGCCGGGCCGGGTGCGCCGGCGGACACCGACAGGTTCTTTGTCGTCTCCATCAACATCCTGGGCGGTTGTTACGGATCCACGGGCCCGGCGTCGACAGCTCCGGACGGTAAGCCGTGGGGCTCGCGCTTCCCGCTGGTGACCCTCCGGGACTCCACTGATGCCGAAGCGCGCCTGGCCGACCGGCTCGGCATCAGCAGCTGGTTTGCCGTTGTGGGCGGTTCCATGGGCGGCGCCCGCGCACTGGAGTGGGCGGTCAGCTACCCGGACCGGGTGCGCCGCTGCGGTGTCATCTCCGTGGGCGCCAGCAGTACCGCCGAGCAGATCGCCTTTGCACAGGCGCAGACCCTCGCCATCCGCCAGGACCCCAACTTCAACGGCGGCGACTACTACGAAGGCCCGCTCCCCGAAGCCGGACTGGCTCTGGCCCGCCGGATTGCCCACATTACCTACCGTTCGGCGCACGAGCTGGACTTCCGGTTTGGCCGGAACCCCCAGGAGGCCGAAGCTCCGCTGCGGGCAGACGCCCTCGGAGACCGTGGCCGCTACCAGGTGGAAAGCTACCTGGACCACCAGGGGAACAAGCTCGTCCAGCGCTTCGACGCCAACAGCTACATCGCACTGACCGAAGCCCTCATGAGCCATGACGTCTGCCGCGGGCGCGGAACCCTGAAGGAAGCACTGGCGCGGACGACGGCGGACTTCTTTGTCGCCGCCGTCGACTCAGACCGGCTGTACTTTCCCTCCCAGTCCCACGAACTCGCTGATGCCCTCCCCGGTGACGTGGACGTCCATGTCATCGAGGCGCCCATCGGCCATGACGGCTTCCTCACCGAGATCGGGCAGCTGAGCGCGCAGCTCCGCGAACATCTGTTGGCCTGAACCGTAGCCTGAACTCCGCTCCAGGGACCTGTCCCGGCGCTGCACAGAGCAGCGCCGGAACCCGCTGCGTGTGCAATTATGCAGATGCCTTCTGCACTATTTGTCGTTGAGCTTGCAGCAGGGGCAGACCATACTCGTTGGAAACGGCGGCCCGTGGCACACATCACAGGTCCGTCAGAGTCTGGTCCCATGTGGTGTCGACGAAGACGCCGAAGGAGTTCACAAAATGAGTACGGAAAACTCCGCCGCAAGGCGCGTAGGGGAAACCGATGTCAAGGCCTCTGGCCTGAAGAAAGTCGTTACGGCCTCCATGGCCGGCACTGTGGTGGAGTGGTATGAGTTCTTCCTCTATGCCTCCGCAGCCACCCTGGTGTTCGGCAAGATGTTCTTTCCCAATTCAGGGACGGAACTGGACGGCATCATCGCGGCGTTCGTCACCTACGCGGTGGGCTTCGTTGCCCGGCCGATCGGCGGCATCGTGTTTGGCCACTTCGGGGACAAGTTCGGCCGCAAGCAGCTGCTGCAGCTGAGCATCATCCTGGTCGGTGTCTCCACCTTCCTCATGGGCTGCCTCCCCACCTTCGCGCAGATCGGCTACTGGGCTCCGGCGCTGCTGGTCTTCCTGCGCTTCGTCCAGGGCTTCGCCGTCGGCGGTGAATGGGGCGGCGCCGTGCTGCTCGTTGCCGAACACAGCCCGAACAAGTCGCGCGGATTCTGGTCCAGCTGGCCGCAGTCCGCCGTTCCGATGGGAAACCTGCTGGCCACCGGCGTCCTGTTCACCCTTTCCTCCACCTTGTCCCAGGAAGCGTTCCTCGGCTGGGGCTGGCGAGTGGCCTTCTGGCTCTCTGCCGTGATCGTCATCGTCGGCTACTACATCCGCACCAAGGTCCAGGACGCGCCGATCTTCCTGGAAGCCCGCAAGGAAGTCACCGTCGAAAAGAAGGGCTACGGCGTCGCCGAAGTCTTCCGCCGCTACCCGCGCGGTGTCTTCACCGCCATGGGCCTGCGCTTTGCGGAAAACATCCTGTACTACCTCGTGGTGACGTTCTCGATCACCTACCTGAAGGTTGTGGTCCAGACCGACACGTCACGGATCCTGCTGCTCCTGCTCGTGGCGCACTTCATCCACTTCTGCGCCGTGCCGATGGTCGGCAAGCTGTCTGACTCCTTTGGCCGCAAGCCCGTCTACATGGCAGGCGCCATCCTCGGCGGAACCTGGGGCTTCTTCGCCTTCCCGATGATGGACACGAAGAACGACATGATCATCCTCGCGGCAATCACCATCGGACTTCTGTTCCACGCCCTGATGTACGCGGGGCAGCCATCGATCATGGCGGAAATGTTCCCCACCCGGATGCGCTATTCCGGCGTTTCTCTCGGTTACCAGGTGACGTCCATTGTTGCCGGTTCGCTGGCTCCCATTATCGCCACGGCTCTGCTGAGCGGCTTCAAGTCTTCGGTTCCGGTAGCGCTGTACCTGCTCGGGGCCTGCATTGTGACCGCAATCTCGGTGTACTTCCTCAAGGAAACCCGCGGCATTTCACTGCACGACGTTGACGCCGCCGACGCCCAGGGCACCGCCGACCTTCTGGCTGCCGGCAAGAAGTAGCCACCCGCAAGGCACCGCAAAACGACAACAGCCAGAGCCGCTGCCCGGACCGCGATCACGCCGGCCCGGGCAGCTGCGTGCCGTCAATTCAGCCAAAGGCAGGAACCTCCATGCGAGCAGCAGTCCTCTACGCCACCGTTCCCTCCGGAACCAGCTACACCGAAGCCCGTCCGCTCGTGGTGCAGGAGCTGGACCGGCCCGCGCCCCGCGCAGGGGAAGTCGGCGTCGCCGTCACCTATTCGAGCCTGTGCCACTCTGACCTCTCCGTGGTTGACGGTTCCCGGGTCCGGCCGCTTCCCATGGCACTCGGGCACGAAGCCGTGGGGCGGGTGGAGGCCGTAGGCGAGGGAGTCACGGACGTTTCCGTGGGGGACCACGTGGTGCTGGTTTTCGTCCCGAGCTGCGGTGCCTGCCGGGCATGCAAGGCCGGGCGTCCGGCGCTCTGCCACCGTGCCGCTGAGGTCAACGGTTCCGGCGACCTCCTGCACGGTGAGGCGCTGCTCCGGACGCCGTCCGGCGAACGGATCAACCACCACCTGGGTGTCTCGGCCTTCGCCGATTACGCCGTGGTGGCCCGCGAATCGGTGGTGGTCATTCCCGACGACGTCCCGGACACAGTTGCCGCCATGTTCGGGTGTGCCGTGCTCACCGGCATGGGAGCGGTCCTGAACACGGCGGCGGTCGACGCCGGCCAGTCGGTCGCTGTTTTCGGCCTCGGGGCCGTCGGGCTCTCCGCCGTGATGGCCGCGGCGCTCTCGGGCGCCGCCGCTGTGATCGCCATTGACCCCAATGCGGGCAAGCACCAGCTCGCCCTGGACTGCGGTGCAACCGCCGTCGGCACGCCCGAGGAGGCAGCGCGGCTGATTGCGCAGGCCACCGGCGACGGCGTGGACACCGCCGTCGAAGCAGTGGGTTCCGCCCGTGTGATTGCCTCGTGCCTGGAATACGTGACGCGCGGCGGTGCTGTGGTTTCGGTGGGCCTGCCGCACCCCTCCGCGGAGCTGACGGTGCCCGCCCTGCAGTTCGCGGGCGCGGGCAAGCGCCTGCTGGGCTCCTACATGGGCGACGCCGTGCCCGAGCGGGACATTCCCCTCTATCTGGGGTACTGGCGTGAGGGCCGCCTGCCCGTCGAGCTGCTGCACACGGATACAAAGCAGCTGGACGATATCAACGAGGGGCTGGACGCCCTTGCCGCAGGACAGGTGGTGCGGCGGCTGTTCAGGGCCTGAGCGGTGTGCGGGCTTGGCTGCGGGTCATAGTGGGCGGGTCAGGCCGCGAGCACGTCCTGGCGTTCCTGCACCTCGTCCTTCAGGGCCGCGATGACGGCCTGCACCCTGCCCGACCTCAGTGATTCGGGGCGCGCCACGGCCCAGATGGAGAGCTGGCGCTGGAAGTCGTCGGGGAGCACCGGCACGAAGCCGGGCCTGCCGGCCACCATGAAGTTCGGCAGCAGCCCGATGCCGGCACCCCGGCGTACCGCCTCCACCTGGGCAAAGATGCTCGTGGCCTGGAAGCTGGACTTCGGCATGGGCAGCTGCGAGGCCCGGTGGCCCAGCTCGGCCACCTGGAGGGCCGACTCAACGTAAGACACAAAGCCGTGCTGCCCGACGCCGTCGAGCGTTTCGGGCAGCCCTCGCTCTGCTGCGTAGCCGGGGCTGGCGTAGAGCCGCAGGAAGTAGTTGGCCAGGAAGATCGGCTGGGCGTTGCTAACGTCGGTCCGGCCTACCACGATTTCAAGATCCACTCCGGACCTGTTCTGGCTCACCTTCCGGGTGGCGCTGAGCATCTCCACATTCAGCAGCGGGTTCCGGCGCTGCAGGCGCACCAGCGCGGGGGCAGCGAACTCGGCGCCGAAGCCGTCAGACGTGCTGATCCGCACCAGGCCGGAGAGCGCGTTCGTGTCCTGGCCGATGAGGCCGGAGAGCGATCCAAGGGTCTCTTCAATGGCTTCGGCAGCCGCTACTGCGGACGCTCCGAGCTCCGTCAGTTCCCAGCCGTGCGGGCTTCGTTCCAGGGTGCGGCCGCCCAACTGCTTGTCGAGGGCGTCGATTCTGCGGGAAATGGTGGTGTGCGTTGTGCCCAGTGTTTCGGCGACGGCGTTGAACCGGCCGAGGCGGGCGACGGTCAGCAGAATCAGTAAATCGTCCGGACTTGGAAGCCGAGCCACGTGGCGCCTTTCACCCTATGTGCATCTGTGCACATGCCATCTGTAATTTTTCCCCTTGATTGCACTCTAGCAGGGTGTGATGGTTGACACAGAACGTTCGGCCCACCGGGCCGGGACCCAAAGCAAAGGAGCTTACGCCATGGCAGTAGTCGGTTGGATCGGTCTGGGAAACATGGGCGGTTCCATGTCAGCGAATCTGGCAAAGGCCGGGCATGAGGTCCGCGGGTTCGACCTCAACCCGGCTGCCGTCGCCGCCGCCGAGGCCGGCGGCGTGAAGCCCGTGCGCAGCATCGCCGAGGCTGTAGACGGCGCCGACGTCGTTTTCACGATGCTCCCCAAGGGCGATCATGCCAAGGCCGTCTACCTTGGCGACGGCGGAGTCCTGACGCACGCCGATCCCCGCACCCTCCTGGTGGACTCCTCCACGATCGATATCGCCTCGGCCCAGGAACTGCACGACGCCGCTGCTGCCGCCGGATTCCGCTTTGTGGACGCCCCAGTCTCGGGCGGCATGAGCGGCGCGAAGGCCGGAACCCTCACGTTCATGGTTGGCGGCGAAGAGGGCGCGGTGGCTGACGCCACGGGCTACATCGGGCCCATGGCCTCCAACATCATTCCCACCGGCGGGGCGACTACCGGCCAGGCAGCCAAGATCTGCAACAACCTGATGCTCTTCATCAACCTGGCGTCCACTGCCGAGGGCGCCGTCCTGGCGGACCGGCTCGGCCTCGACAAGCAGGTGTTCTGGGACATCGCGTCCGTGTCCTCGGGAGACAGCTGGGCCCTGCGCACCTGGTATCCGGTTCCCGGCGTGGTCCCCACCGCCGCCTCCAACAACGATTTCGCGCCGACGTTCACCACCGAACTGGCGAACAAGGACATCGGACTCGCCATCAGCGCGGCCGAAGACACCGGAACGCCCCTCGAAATTGGCAAGCACGTGCAGCAGCTGTTCCAGCAGCTCATTGACGCGGGGGAGTCCGGCAAGGACTGCTCCATGATCATCAAGCTGGTCGACGGTTCGCTCGAGACCTCCAACTAGCACCAGCCGGCATTACGAAAAGGACTTACTCCATGGAAACCATTCCCCATTTCATCAACGGCAGCCGTGTCAGCGACGCCGAACGGTTCGGCCCCGTCTTCAACCCCGCGACCGGAGAGCAGGAGAAGGAAGTGGCGCTCGCTTCGGCCGCCAGGGTTGAGGAGGCCATCGCGGCCGCCAAGGCTGCTCTGCCGGCATGGCGGGCCACCAGCCTGGCGAAGCGCACCAACATCTTCTTCCGGGTCCGCGAAATCCTGACGCAGCGCAAATCCGAGCTCGCAGCCATCCTGACCAGCGAGCACGGCAAGGTGCTCTCCGACGCCGAAGGTGAGATCTCCCGCGGCCTCGAGAACATCGAGTTCGCCACCGGACTGTCCCACATGCTCAAGGGTGAGCGGTCAGAGCAAGTCTCAAGCGGCGTCGACGTTCACTCCGTCCGGCAGCCCGTCGGGGTCGTTGCGTGCATAACGCCCTTCAACTTTCCGGCGATGGTGCCGCTGTGGATGATCGGCAGCGCGCTGGCCTGCGGCAACACCGTGTTGCTCAAGCCCAGCGAGAAGGATCCGTCCTCAGCCGTCTTCATCGCGGAGGTCTTCGCCGAAGCAGGATTGCCGGCCGGCGTGCTGAACGTCGTGCAGGGCGACAAGGAAGCCGTCGATGTGCTGTTGGAACACCCCGACGTGAAGGCCGTCAGCTTCGTCGGGTCCACGCCGATCGCCCAGTCCATCTACAAGCGGGCGGCCGATCACGGCAAGCGCGTCCAGGCCCTGGGCGGCGCCAAGAACCACATGGTGGTCCTGCCGGACGCCGACCTGGATATGGCGGCCGATGCGGCCATCTCAGCCGCCTACGGATCGGCCGGGGAGCGCTGCATGGCGGTCAGCGTGCTGGTGGCTGTCGGCAACATCGCCGATGACCTGGTGCAGGCCATCACGAGCCGGATGGCGACGCTCACCATCGGCCCCGGCACCGACCCGTCGTCGCAGATGGGACCCCTGATCACGGCGGAGCACCGGGACCGCGTCGCCTCCTATGTGGCCGGCGCGGAGGACGAAGGCGCCACGGTCGTCGTGGACGGCCGCTCGCAGCAGTTCGATTCGAACGGTTTCTTCATCGGCGTCAGCCTGGTGGACCACGTCAAACCCGGCATGAAGGTGTACGACGACGAAATCTTCGGCCCGGTCCTCTCGGTGGTTCGCGTCGACACCTACACCGACGCCGTCCGGCTGGTCAATGAGAACGAGTTCGGCAACGGCGTGGCCATCTTCACCCGCGACGGCGGAGCCGCCCGGCAGTTCGAGTTCGACGTCGACGCCGGCATGGTGGGCGTCAACGTGCCGATTCCCGTGCCGGTGGGCACCTTCTCCTTCGGCGGGTGGAAGAACTCGCTGTTCGGCGACACCCACATGTACGGGCCGGACAGCATCCGCTTCTACACACGGGGCAAGGTGGTCACCACCCGCTGGCCGGACCCGTCCACCTCGGTCATCGACCTCGGGTTCCCGCAGGTCGACTAGCCTGAAGCCTGCCCCGCCTAGCCGTTCATGATGTCGTTGCGCCGGGACATGTACTCCTCCATGGAGATTTCCCCGTTGCTGTATTGCTGGTCGAGCTCTGCCAGTTTGCGCGCACGGTACCCCTGTGGGGCGGACGGCGGCGGGGGAGTCACCGGGCCCGTTTCCTGCTGCGGCGGGCGTGCCTGCTGGGGCTGGGGCGGGTTGGCGCGGTACTCGGGGCTGTCTTCGTAGGGGACGCTGCCGGGCTGGGGGACCTGGCCGGCCTGCGGGAACTGGGGGTACGGCGTGTTCGGGTACGGCTGATCCAGGGGCGGAAGCTGTTCCCGGTCACGGGCCGGCGGAAGGCCAAAGCCGCCGCTCATGTAGTCCTGCTGGGTGTAACCGTCCCGGGGCGCGTTGTTTGTCCTGCCCTGGCCCGGAAACCCGCCCGGATTCTGCCCGTAGAAATTCCCGCCCTGTTCCCGCTTTTGGACCGACTTCCGGTACATGCGCAATCCAATGGGAATCAGGAACGACAGGATAATGATCCAGAAAAACAGGTTGTTCATAGCGGTGCTGGGCCTCTCATGAGTGTCAATCCAGCTTAGTCCCCGAAGCTGAAGAGAGGCTGGCCGGTTTCAGGTCAGTACGTCGTCGGCATCCCGAGGAAGGCTCCGTATGCTGCCACCGCCTTGTCCAGCCCGGCTTCCAGGGCATCGTCCTGCCCTATGCGGATATCAAGTTCGCACCTTTGGCCGGGGGATCCCGACCGGAGCATGCGGTGCCTCCATGCACCGGCCATGCGGCCGTCCAGCAGGATGACATGCATCGGATCGCCGTTATAAGGGAAGACAGGTCCCTTGCCGCCCAGGTAGCCGCGCGAGGCGGAGTACCCCATGATGTACTCGTCGTAGCACTGGATCAGATCAATGCGCCCGGCCGGACCCGCCTCGTCTCCGGCGGGGAAACCCGGGCTGGCGGGCGGGGCGAGGTCCGGGCTGAAGTAGAACGGGACGCCGTCAATTTCCGTGCTGTCGAGGGCTGCAGGGTCATCTTCCAGGGCCAGTGCCAATCCGAGCCGGACGTCAGCCATGGTCAAGCCGGACCAGTCGGCGCAGTCCCTGACGGTGGCCGGCCCGCGGCTACGGAAGTACCGCCCGGCCAAGGCGGCCAGCGACTCGTCCTTGGACAGGGGAGTGGTTGCGGCCGGGCCGACCCGTTCGCCGAACGCGGCGTACGTCTGCCGGAGGGCTCCGGAAGCACTGCGCACAGGTACTCCGCTGACGATCACGCCATTAAGTTCCGCGTGCATGATGAAGTAGGCCAGTGCCAGACCGCTGGCGTCGAATCCCGCGTGCCCTAATTCGGCCGCCAGCTGCTCACGTGTCCGGTGCCGGCCGCCTGCCACTGCGGCGGCGAGCACCTCGTCGCCCCGCGCTGCCGCCGCGGCGTCGATCCCAGTCCGGCGGTAGGTGGCGGCATTCGCCTGGTGCACCCGCGGCGCCGAAAGCGCACGGAGCCAGGGGAGATCGGTCCGATGCACGAAGTGCCAGGTCGGCCGCAGGATGTGCGTCCGCAGGATCCGGCCCTCCGCCACTGCCTGCCCGACGTCGTTGGCCGTTGCGCCGGCGGTCCGCTGCCCCAGGGACCAGCATGCATAGGGATATTCCTGCGCCTGGTCGGCGAGCAGGTCCTTCAGGGCATCCTCCGCGGAGGCTGCCCTGGGGGAGCGCAGCTGCTGGCTTGCCAGCCGGGTCCCTACAACGGCCTTCGCGTCCATGCTCACATCCTGCCGGTCCCCGCGACGCTCCGCCACCGCCGGGAGCCGCCGAAGTCAGTCAGCCGGCCGTTAACTGTAAGAATGGACCCATGACTTCAGCCGACTCTTTTCCTGCTCCCGTTGTCCAGTGGTCCAAGCCTGAGGAAGATCGGGCCGGCAAGCCCCTGCTCGTCCTGTTGCACGGCTACGGCGCCAACGAGCAGGACCTGCTCAGCCTGGCGGACATGCTCCCGGACGACTTCGCAGTGGCCTCGGTGCGTGCACCCATCGCCATGGGACCTGGCTTTTCCTGGTTCCCGCTGACGGGTACCGTCGATTACTCCCTTGACGCGGTGAAGTCCGCGGCAGGATATGTCCTCGACTGGATCGATACGGTCAAAGCGAACCACCCGTCCATCACGCTCCTCGGGTTTTCCATGGGCATGGCCATGGCCACCACACTGCTGCGGAAGCGTCCGGCAGACTTTGCCGCCGTCGTCGGACTTTCGGGTTTTGTTGTCGATGCGGGGTCCGACGGTGAGTTCCGCGACGCCGAACTCACCGGTACGGTGCCGTTCTTCTGGGGCCGGGACCAGCAGGATCCGGTCATCACCCAGGACAAGATCGAATACACGATGGGCTGGGTCCGCAGCCATGTGAAGCTGACCAAGGTTCTGTACACCGGAATGTGGCACGGGATCAACGCCCAGGAGATTGGCCATGTGTCCGAGTTCCTCACGCACGAAGTGCTGAACAAGTAGTCCTTCGCGGCACCCTGTTCCGAGGTCCCCGGGTGTTCAGGCGCCCGGCGCGCTGATCCGGACGGTGCGGTTGTTAAGCGTCACCGTGTCCCCATGGTGGAGCTGACGGCCGCGCCTGTCGTCGATTTCGCCGTTGACCTTGACCAGGCCGTTCTTGATCAGTTCGGTGGCCTCGACGCCGTCCTCCACCAGATTCGCGAGTTTCAGGAGCTGCCCGAGGCGGATCATGTCGTCGCGGATGGGGATGTCTTCGATTTCCTGGTTGCTCATACAAGCAATGATGCCTGACGTTAGGTAAACGCAATGACCCACGCACCGCGGCTGCCCCTTGCCGCAGGTCTTCCGATGGCCGTGGCCGCCGGACTCGCCATCCCCGCACAGGGGCGGATCAACGGTGCCCTCGGCGCCCGTCTCGATGACGGAATCGCCGCCGCCGTGGTCAGTTTCAGCACCGGCCTGGTGCTGATGATTCTCGTCTCGCTGGTCCTGCCGCGCGGCAGGGCCGGCCTTGCCCAGATCGTCCCGGCCGTGCGCGAGCGGCGGTTCCCGCCTTATTACGTCATGGCCGGCGGTATTGGCGCCTTCTTCGTGTTTGCCCAGTCGTTCACGATCGGCCTGCTGGGCGTTGCGCTGTTCACCGTGTCCACCGTCACCGGGCAAACGGTCAGCGGGCTGCTGGTGGACAGGCTGGGCATCGGCCCGGGCGGCAAGAAAGCGGTGACGGGCATCCGCGTGATCGGCTGCATCCTTACCATTGCAGCCGTGGCGTGGGCGGTATCCCCGCGCTTCGGTGCGGGCGCCGGGGCGTCCAGTGCCGGGGCGTCTGCGGGAGGCGACCCGGCCCAGCTCATCCTGCCGGTGCTCCTGCCCGTCCTGGCAGGCTTCATGATGAGCTTCCAACAGGCGATGAACGGTACCGCCACCATGCACTACGGCACCCCGATCGCGGCCACCCTGGTGAATTTTGTGGCCGGCGCGTGTGTCCTGTGGGTGGCCTGGCTCGTCAAGGTGGCCGTAGCCGGTACGGGCAACCCGCTGCCGGATGAGTGGTGGTACTACCTCGGCGGTCCGATGGGCTGCGTGTTCATCGGCCTCGGAGCCCTGCTCGTCCGCAGCCTGGGCGTGCTGGTGACCGGGCTGGGGATGATCGCGGGCCAGCTCCTGGGTTCGCTCGGCCTCGACCTGCTGGTTCCGGCGCCGGGCACCGTGGTGGAGGTACCCACGGTTCTCGGCACAGTCCTGACCCTGGGGGCCATCGTCGTCGCCACGCTTCCCTGGCCGCGGGGAGCCTTCCGCCGGTAGCGCCCGGTAGGCTAGGACACGCAGCTTCCTGCACCGTTTCCCCTTCGCATATCCCCGCCCGGCAACCAGCCGGGGTTCCGGGGCCACAAACCGCGGACCGCACCCAGCGGCCCTGTAGAAAAATTGGAGTTCCCCCATGGCACCAAAATCCGTCCTCGACCAGGTCATTTCCCTCTCCAAGCGGAGAGGCTTCGTTTTCCAGGCCGGCGAGATCTACGGTGGTTCGCGTTCCGCCTGGGACTACGGACCCCTCGGTGCTGAGCTGAAGGAGAACATCAAGCGCCAGTGGTGGCAGTCCGTCGTGCGCGGCCGTGAGGACGTTGTGGGCCTGGACTCCTCGGTGATCCTGCCCCGCCAGGTCTGGGAAGCCTCCGGCCACGTGGACGTCTTCTCCGACCCCCTGGTTGAGTGCCTCTCCTGCCACAAGCGCTACCGTGCGGACCACCTCGAGGAAGAGTACGAGGAAAAGAAGGGCCGCCCGGCAGAAAACGGCCTCAAGGATATCGCTTGTGCCAACTGCGGCACCCGGGGCGAATGGACCGAGCCGCAGGAGTTTTCCGGCCTCCTGAAGACCTACCTCGGCCCGGTGGCCAGCGAGGAGGGCCTGCACTACCTGCGCCCGGAGACCGCCCAAGGCATTTTCGTGAACTTCAACAACGTGCTCACCACGTCCCGGAGGAAGCCGCCGTTTGGCATCGGCCAGATCGGCAAGTCCTTCCGCAACGAGATCACGCCCGGAAACTTCATCTTCCGCACGCGCGAATTCGAGCAGATGGAGATGGAGTTCTTCGTTGAACCCGGCACCGATGAGGAATGGCACCAGTACTGGATGAAGGAGCGCATGGCCTGGTACACGGGCCTGGGCATCCGCGAGGAGAACCTCCGCTTCTTCGAGCACCCGCTGGACAAGCTCAGCCACTACTCCAAGGGCACCACGGACATCGAATACCGCTTCGGGTTCCAGGGTTCCGAGTGGGGCGAGCTTGAGGGCATCGCCAACCGCACCGACTTCGACCTCTCCACCCACGCCAAGGCATCCGGCACGGACCTGAGCTACTTCAACCAGGCCACCAACGAGCGCTACATCCCCTATGTCATCGAGCCCGCCGCCGGCCTGACGCGGTCCTTCATGGCCTTCCTGGTGGACGCCTACACCGAGGACGAGGCCCCCAACGCCAAGGGCGGGGTGGACGTGCGCACCGTGCTGAAGCTTGACCCGCGCCTCGCACCGGTCAAGGCCGCAGTCCTTCCGCTGAGCCGCAACGAGGACCTGTCCCCGAAGGCCAAGGACCTCGGCGTGCAGCTCCGCAAGAACTGGAACATCGATTTCGACGACGCCGGTGCGATCGGCCGCCGCTACCGCCGCCAGGACGAGATCGGCACCCCGTTCTGCATCACCGTGGACTTCGACACCCTGGAAGACCAGGCCGTCACGATCCGTGAGCGCGACACCATGAGCCAGGAGCGCGTCTCGCTGGACAAGGTGGAAGGCTACCTGGCCGCACGGCTGATCGGCGCCTGACCGTGGCGATCCAATACCGCGAATGGCGCGAGGGCGACGACCTCACGCTCCTTCAGATCTGGGGCGACCCGGAAACGGTCCAGGCCGGACAGTTCCGCGGGACGCTGGCTCCGTCCAGCAACGCACCCTGGCGGCGCTGCATCGTGGCCGAAGACGTCGTTGACGGCGTCGGGATCCCGGTGGCAGCCGGTGTGGTCCACGAGGCTGCGCTGCATCCGGAACGCCTGTGGGTGTATGTCGAGGTGGCGCGGGACCACCGCCGCTCCGGCATCGGTTCCACCCTGCTCATGATGCTGCGCCGTGAAGCTGAAGGGTCGCCGTCGGGCGTCACCCGGCTGCGCTGCAAGGTGGAGCCGGGTACACCCGGCGCGGCCTTCGCCGACGCGGCAGGCCTCACCCCGATCCAGCGCTCGCAGCTCGTGGTGGTGGAACCCGGAGCCCTCAAGCTGCCGGTGTTCGGCGACGGTTCCGAAGAAGCGGCCTCGGAACGCATCGAGGACCTGGCCACCGGTTCCGTCGAGCTGTCCGATGTGGTGGGCCGGTACTACACGTCCGTCCACGGCTGGGACAGCCCGGGTGAACTCGGCATCCCCACGGTCCAGCGCCTGTTCCTGGACGAACTGAGCGGCGCCCACGGGGCGATCGTGCTGCGGGCGCCGAAAGCCAGTGCCTTCGGCGCGGGTGTCCCGGCGTCGAAGAAGGGCAAGCTGCAGGCGTTTGCCATCAGCTACGCCCAGCCCGGCACGGAGCAGGACCAGTCCGGCCAGCCGTCGGATGTTTTCCTCGGCCATGAGCCGGAGCTCACCAGCGACGACGCGCAGGCGGCCGTCCGTGACCTGCTTGCCCTGATCGCGTACCAGTACCCGGTCCTCATGGAACTGGACGATTCGATGACGGCGCTGCGCGCCGTCGTCGAGCCCCTCATGGAAGAAGGCAAGGCCCGCCGCCAGGGCGCCGAGACGTTCGTCGTCTCGGACTAGCTGCCGGGGCGGGGCCCGGACAGGTCCGGTCCCCGCCGGCGGCCCCTTGCCAGGTCCTCGGCGTCCAGCCTTTGGCGTTCCGCCTCGGAAATGGCGCCGCCGCCCTGATCTGCCGGCATCCACCAGCTGCCCGGTTCGGGGCGGAGCGGGAAGCTGACCATGCAGGCATCGATTCCGGACTGCAGCGTCTGCCGGAGCGCTGATGTTTCAGCGTCTGCATCGGCGTGCGGCGCCGGCCTGACCGGTGGGCCGATGTGGACGCGGACCGGTGCCCGCCACGTGAGCCGCGGTGAGAAACCGTGGCCACGGGTCAGGAAGCGGTGCGCGCCCCAGACGGAGATGGGAATCACC
This sequence comes from Arthrobacter sp. Soil_N43, assembly GCF_057655195.1. NCBI lineage: Bacteria > Bacillati > Actinomycetota > Actinomycetes > Micrococcales > Micrococcaceae > Arthrobacter > Arthrobacter sp. Soil_N43. The sequence continues at coordinate 22,421 of NZ_JBDGML010000073.1, read as the reverse complement.
GGCACTCCGGCCTCGGCAGCCATCCGCACGGCGCCGGTTTTGCACTCGCGCACCTTGAAGCTGCGGCTGACGCCGGCCTCCGGGAACACGGCGAGGTATTCCCCGGCGCGCAGTTTCGCCACGGCCGCATCATAGGCCGCAGCGCCGGAACCGTAGCCCACCACGACGTTCCCGGTGGCGCTGATGGCGGGGCCTGCGACCGGGTGGTCCGCCGCGCCCTGGTGGATGAGGAACCGCAGCTGGGCACGGGCATGCTTCCAGACCACGAGTTCGGCCACGGCAAAGTCCAGGTAGCCGAAATGAGTGACTGCCATGACCGCTCCGCGGCCGGGCTGGACGCACCGTGACGCTCCGTGCCGCGGACCAGGGGCGGGCAGGTTTTCGGCGCCGGTGACCATGACACGGACCCGGAAGAGCCACCGGAGGAACAGGCCCGTCCGGACGAAGAGCCGGTAGAGGCGGTCGTTCGGCGGAGGCGTCCAGGCCATGGCTAGGCCCTGCTCCGCCGGTTCCGCGGTGCCCACGGGATGAACCCGCTCGTGGACTCCACGTACTCGCGGTAGCCGGGGCGGCCGGACATGGCCTTCTCCGTCAGCGGCTTGCCGGTCTTGCCCGCCAGTGTCCAGATCATCAGCGCCGGCGAGAGGACCGTCAGGACGCCGGGCCAGGAGTCGGCGGCCACCAGGAAAAGGCCCGCCCACACGCAGGCGTCGCCGAAGTAGTTCGGATGCCGGGTATAGCGCCACAGCCCGGAGTCCAGGACAGTTCCCTTCCGTGAGGGGTCTTTCTTGAACTGCGCAAGCTGCCAGTCGCCCACGGTTTCGAAGAGGAAGCCAATGATCCAGCACAGCGTTCCGGCGAGGGCAAGCCACCCCAGCGGTCCGGTGGCGAACATGCCCACCTGGACGGTCAGGGAAACAAAGAACATCACGACGCCCTGGGGCAGGTAGACGCGGCGGAGGGCATAGGCGTTGCGGGACCCTGGGGCATCGTCCAGCATGGCTGTGTACCGGGGATCCTCGTGGCCCCCGGCCGCCCGCCGGCCGATATGCAGGCCGAGCCGCAGCCCCCAGACCCCCGTGAGTGCCAGCAGCAGCAGGCGCCGGGCGTCCTCCCCGGCACCGGATGACAGCACAAATGACACTGCCGCCACGGCGACGAAACCCGGACCCCACGCGACGTCCATCACCGAGTGCCGGCGCTGGGCCGCCGCCACCGCAAACGTCACGGCGAGCACGAGGAGGACGGCGCCCGCCGTCCACGGGAGGCTGGCCAGGAACCGGTCCAGGGGGAAGGGGCTCACAGGACGGCCGTCCTCACAGCGCAACCGTCCCGGCGGATGGCGGAACCAGCCGGTCAAAGGCCCCTGCCTGCCGCGCGGCGCGGACAGCCGGGGTGCCGGCACGTTCGCCGAAGGCCTTGATCAGGAACCCGGTGGCCAGGGTGTGCCACAGGCGCACGCGCCGGAACATGAAGTGGCCGGAACCCCTCAGCGACACGTACTGCAGCACCCCGGCGGCAGGCGCCGCGCGCCGCGCAAACCGCAGGGACGCCGTCGGGCTGGTCCAGCGGTCCTGGTCGCCGTGCACGATCAGGACCTTCCGCCCTGCCAGAGGCGTGGCCGGTGTTGCGTCATCGAGCCACGGGGCGAGTGCCACCACGGCGTCCACCTGCGGGTCGTCGGCCGCGCAGATGGCGGTCAGGCCGCCCATGGAGTGGCCCAGCAGGTAGACGGGCACGCCGGGGTGCTGCTCCCGGATCTTCGCCAAGGCCCAGCGGGCGTCCTTCAGCGGCGACATGTCCTCGCCGTTCCAGCCGCGGACCCGGTTCCTGAGGATCCAGACTTCCAGGCCGTACTTCCTGCCTGCCCGGTACAGGTGCCGCGCGAACGGCACCATCCGGGCCGGGCTGAGATGACGGGCCTGGACGGGTTCGAACGAGTGGGACCGTCCGCCGTGGAGGACCAGGGCCACTCCGTGCGTCGCGCCGGAAGGCGCCAGGACGGTCAGCATGGCTTCCTGCGCGGCACCTGGCGCCCCAGGTTGTTGAGCGGTCCTGCGGTGATTCACTCCGGCTTCCTCCGACTTCATGTCGTCCATTTATCAACACTATGGCGACCGCCGTAGAGTTCAAGCATGAGGTTTTGCTGCTGATGGGCTCCGGTCACTCCCACGGTCACACGGGTCATTCGGAGCCGACGCCCCAGGCGATGGCTGCCCGGCGGAAGGCCAACCGGATTCTTGCCGCCGTGCTGATTCCGTTGACCCTCCTGACGTTGGCCGCCATGGCGGCGCTCTGGCCTTCGGGCAGCAAAGAGGGCCTCACACTGGCGAACCCTTACAACGCCGCTCCGGGCGTGACGTTTGATACCGGGCGGATCCAGCGGGTGGTCACCGAGAGCTGCACGGCGGCGGCCAGCCAGGCACCCCAGCAGGGGACCCAGGGGGCCCAGCAAGAGGGGCAGTCCGACGGCGGCTCCCAGTGCACCTTCGCCTTCACCGAGCCGGACAAGGGCGGCAACCCCGTCAAAGTGGTGATCAACCCGGACGTCGCCAAATCGCATGGGGTGGACGTGGGGGACAGCATCCGCTACCTGAACCTCACCAACGCGCAGGGCGCTGCGGCCGCCGGCCCGGACGCCCCGGCCGCCAACGGTGCCCCGGCGTACATCTTCGTGGACTTCGTCCGGACCATGCCCATCATCCTGCTGGCTGCCCTGTACGCCCTCGTCGTGGTGGCAGTGGCGCGCTGGCGGGGGCTGCGGGCCCTGATCGGCCTTGTCGGCGCCTATTTCGTGCTGGTGAGCTTCATGCTGCCCGGCCTCGTGGAGGGAAAGCCGCCGCTGCTGCTCGCCCTGGTGGGCTCCACGGTGATCATGATCGGGGTGCTGTACTTCGCCCACGGCTTCTCGGCCAGGACCTCCACCGCGCTGCTCGGCACCATCTTCGGCCTGGGTATCACCGCGCTGCTGGCGGCCTGGGCCACCGACGCCGCCAACCTCGCCGGGGTGGGAAGCCACGACGCCGCCACGCTCGCCAACATCTCGGGCAACATCTCCATCTCGGGGATCATCCTGTGCGGTCTCATCATCTCGGGGCTGGGTGTGCTCAACGACGTCACCATCACGCAGTCCTCCGCGGTCTGGGAGCTGTACGAACTCGCCCCCGCCACGAGCGCCCGCAAGCTGTTCACCTCCGCGATGAGGATCGGCCGGGACCATATCGCCTCGACCGTGTACACGATTGCCTTCGCGTACGCCGGCGCCGCGTTGCCCATTCTCATCATCGTGATGCTCTACGACCGGCCCTTGGGGGAGGCGCTCACCAGTGCCGAACTGTCCGAGGAAGTCATCCGGACCCTGGTCGGCTCCATCGGTCTCGTGCTGGCAATCCCCGTCACCACGCTGATCGCGGTGCTCGTGGTCAAGGCCACCGGCATCCGCGCCGCCGGCCATCCTGCCGTGACGCCCGACGACGTCGAGGACACCGGCGCGCTTGCGGCGGCAGCCGCTGTTGCGGGAGAACGGACGACGGCGGGCGGGGCCTCCGGGCCGCCGGCCGAGACCCGGCGGGGCAGGCGGGCCGCCCAGTCCGGCTGAACGCCGTCGTCGGCGGTTTCCTGCCCGATGCGCCCGGCTTTGAGAGGACATGCCCGGCTTTGAATGGATTTGCCCGGCTTTGAGACAATGGACGGGTGACTGCTGTAGCAACGCCTCCCGCCCCGAAGCTGGAACTTCCGCCGCTGAAACTCGGGCCCATCACCGTGGACACCCCGGTGGTGCTGGCACCCATGGCCGGAATCACCAACACCGCCTTCCGCAGGCTCTGCCGAGAATACGGCGGCGGCATGTACGTGGCGGAGATGGTCACCTCCCGCGCCCTCGTGGAACGCACGCCGGAGTCGCTGCGCATCATCTCCCACGACGAGGACGAAAAGGTCCGGTCCGTCCAGCTCTACGGTGTGGACCCCGTCACGGTGGGCCAGGCCGTGCGGATGCTCGTCGACGAAGACCGTGCCGACCACATCGACCTCAACTTCGGCTGCCCCGTGCCCAAGGTCACCCGGCGCGGCGGCGGCTCGGCCCTGCCTTGGAAGATCGACCTCTTCACCTCGATCGTGCAGACTGCGGTCAGGGAGGCCTCCAAGGGCGGCATCCCGCTGACCATCAAGATGCGCAAGGGCATCGACGATGACCACCTGACGTACCTCGACGCCGGCCGCATTGCCCGCGATGCCGGCGTCGCCGCCGTCGCCCTCCACGGCCGCACGGCCGCGCAGTTCTACTCCGGCCAGGCCGACTGGTCAGCAATCGCCCGTCTGCGCGAAGCCCTCCCGGACATCCCCGTGCTGGGCAACGGCGACATCTGGTCCGCCGAGGACGCCGTCCGCATGGTCCGCGAAACGGGAGTCGACGGCGTGGTGGTGGGCCGCGGCTGCCAGGGCCGGCCCTGGCTGTTCGGCGACCTCCAGGCCGCCTTCGAAGGCAGCGACGAAAGGCACCGCCCGGGCCTGCGCCAGGTCGCCGAAGGCGTCTACCGCCATGCCGAGCTCATGGTCGAGACCTTCGGCAACGACGAATACAAGGCGCTGCGCGAAATCCGCAAGCACATGGCCTGGTACTTCAAGGGATACGTGGTGGGCGGGGAGCTGCGCGCCAAACTGGCCACCGTGCCCACTCTCGAGGTGCTGCGCGAACTGCTGGACCAGCTGGACATGGACCTGCCGTACCCGGGTACCGATTCGGAAGGGCCCCGCGGCCGCGCTGGCTCGCCCAAGAAGCCGGCCCTGCCTAAGGACTGGCTGCTCAGCCGGCAGCTGAACGCGGACCAGACCCGGGACATCTCCGCCGCGGAACTGGACGTGTCCGGTGGCTGAAAGCAGGCTCGTTGACAGCCAGGTAGTCCCTGCACGGGGTTCGTCCCACTCCCTGCCGGGCTACGGACCGCACGACTCGGCCCGCTGGGTGGAGGAACCACCGAAGAGCACGTACCGCTCCGACTTCGAGCGGGACCGTGCCAGGGTGCTGCACTCATCGGCGCTGCGCCGGCTCGGGGCCAAGACCCAGGTCGTGGCGCCGGATACGGACGACTTCGTCCGCACCCGGCTGACGCACAGTCTCGAGGTGGCCCAGGTTGGACGCGAACTCGGGCGTGCCTTGGGCTGCGATCCGGATGTCGTGGACACCGCGTGCCTCAGCCACGACCTCGGGCACCCGCCGTTCGGCCACAACGGTGAGTCCGCGCTGAACGAGATGGCGCACGCGATCGGCGGTTTCGAGGGCAACGCCCAGACCCTGCGGCTGCTGAGCCGGCTCGAGCCGAAGGTCCTGGATCCCGAAGGCCGGCCAGCCGGCCTGAACCTGACCCGCGCGAGCCTCGACGCGGCGGCCAAGTACCCGTGGTCCGCCCTGGACGCCCCCGTGATCCACGGGCAGCGGACCAGCAAGTTCGGCGCCTACGAGGACGACCTGCCCATCTTCAACTGGATCCGCGAAGGGGCGCCCCTCCGGCGGTCCTGCCTCGAAGCCCAAGTGATGGACCTCGCGGACGATATTTCGTATTCGGTGCACGACGTCGAAGACGCCATCGTGGCCGGGCACTTCCAGCTGCGCTGGATGGACAATCCGGACCACCGCGCCCGTGTGGTGGGCTACGCCAAGCAGTGGTATCTCCCGCACAACGACCCCGCCGCCATCGACGCCGCCCTGGCCCGGCTCGAAGCCACGGACGTGTGGGTCCGCGAGGCCGACGGCAGCCGCAAATCGATGGCCGCCCTGAAGAACATGACCAGCCAGCTGATCGGCAGGTTCTGCCAGAGCGCGCTGGAGACCACCCGGGCCGTGTACGGGCCGGAGAAGCTGACCCGCTACAACGCAGAGCTCATGGTCCCGGACGAGACCGTCATGGAGATTGCCGTGATGAAGGGCCTGGCCACCACCTTCGTGATGACCACGGACCACCGCCAGCCCATCTACGAGCGGCAGCGCGAAGTCCTCCATGCCCTGGTCACGTCGCTGAACGCCTCCGGGGACCGCCACCTCGAGCCGATGTTCGCCGCTGACTGGCGGGACGCGGCCGACGACGGCGCCCGGCTGCGGGTGGTCATCGACCAGGTGGCCTCGCTGACGGACGGCTCGGCGCTGGCCATGTATGAGCGGCTCGTAGGCAGCCTGCCGTCCCTGTGGTGATGCGGGCCATAGGCCGCTCACCGCTGTCCGTCCCCGGGACTAGGATGGCTTCGTGGCAGGCCTGATCAAACGCGAAGACATCGATGAAGTCCGCCAGCGCACGGACATCAAGGAAGTAGTCGACGGCTACGTCACGCTCAAGGGCGCGGGCCTGGGTTCCTTCAAAGGCCTGTGCCCCTTTCACGACGAACGCTCGCCGTCATTCACCGTCCGGCCGCAGGTGGGCCGTTACCACTGCTTCGGCTGCGGGGAGGACGGCGACGTCATCTCCTTCGTGCAGAAGCTGGACCACACCTCGTTCCACGAAGCGGTGGAGAAGCTGGCGGCACGGATCGGCTACGAGCTCCGCTACGAGGACGGCGGCACCGGCCCCAGCCGCGAGGAAGTGGGCAAGCGCCAGCGGCTCCTGGACGCCCACAAGGTGGCCGACGAGTTCTTCCGTGCCCAGCTGCTGACGGCCGGCGCAGCCGAAGGCCGCAGGTTCCTGCAGCTGCGGGGGTTCGACCGCGCCGCCGCGGAGCATTTCGGCGTCGGCTACGCGCCGCAGGGCTGGGATGCCCTCCTCAAGCACCTGCGCGGCCGCGGATTCACCGATGCGGAGCTGAAGCTGACAGGGATGTTCTCCGCCGGGGGACCCGGTAACCAGCAGAGGATCTACGACCGCTTCAGGGGCCGGCTGATCTGGCCCATCCGGGACATCGCCGGGGACACGATTGGTTTCGGCGCGCGCAAGCTTTACGAGGACGACCAGGGCCCCAAGTACCTCAACACCCCGGAAACCACGCTCTACAAGAAATCCCAGGTGCTGTACGGCATAGACCTTGCCAAGCGGAACATCGCCAAGGACCGCCAGCTGGTGGTGGTTGAAGGTTACACGGACGTCATGGCCTGCCACCTCGCAGGAATTCCGACGGCGGTGGCCACCTGCGGTACCGCCTTCGGCGCAGACCACATCAAGATCGCCCGCCGGCTGCTGTCCGACGACGGCACCGGGGGAGAGGTCATCTTCACCTTCGACGGCGATGCTGCCGGCCAGAAGGCCGCCCTGCGGGCCATCGAGGAGGACCAGCGTTTCGTGGCCCAGACCTATGTCGCGGTGGAGCCCACCGGCGCGGACCCGTGCGACCTGCGGCAGACGAGGGGGGACGCAGCTGTCCGGGAGCTGATCAGTACCCGGCGTCCGCTGTTCGAGTTCGCGATCCGGGCGGCCCTGAGGAGGCACAACCTGGACACCGTGGAGGGCCGGGTCGCCGCCCTGCGCGAGTCAGCCCCGGTGGTCGCCCAGATCCGCGACGCCGGCATCCGGCCTGCCTATGCCCGGGAGCTGGCCGGCTGGCTGGGCATGTCCGTCGAAGACGTGAGCGGTGCCGTCGCCGCTGCCGCCAAACGGGGCGCCCAAGGCGGTCCGCCGCAGAACTCTGCGCAGAATTCTGTGCAGAACTCTGCCCTGAATTCTGCCGTTGGCGTGGCCGCGCTGCCGGCCTCGGGCGTCACGCCGTCCTATTACCGCCCGGATCCCCGCGACCCGGTGGCGTCCATGGAGCGGCAGGCGCTGGAAGTCGCACTGCAGGAGCCGGGGATGCTGGGCGGAGGCATCTGGGAACGGTTCGCCGCAGTCCGGTTCGCCACACCCGCCTACCAGGCGATCCATGATGCGATCCGTGCCACCGGGCTGGCCCACGCGGATGACTCCGTGATGTGGGTCGAAAAACTGCGCCAGGAGGTGCCCGAACCCCTGCAGCCGCTTGTTTCGGAGCTGGCGGTGGTTCCCTTGCCGGCTCACACAGCCGAGGCCGTGCAGAAGTACTGCCGGGATATCCTGGCCAGGCTTTTTGAACTTCAGATCACGCGCGTGAAGGCCGACAAGATGGGGCAGTTGCAGCGTCTGGATGCTGCTGCCCACCCGGAGGAGTTCCAGCGGCTCAACCGTGAACTGATGATGCTGGAAATGGAACGCCGCGCGCTGCGCTCCGACGCCTGAAAGCGTGTTTCGCAGCGTCCGGAACGGACCGCGGATCCGCTCGATTTCGTTTCCCGGCGGGGTGTTTGCTAGGCTTATATCCGCTTCATTCCTCCTTAGCTCAATTGGCAGAGCATTCGACTGTTAATCGAAGGGTTGCTGGTTCAAGTCCAGCAGGAGGAGCGCACAGTCCCCGTTCCGGATATCCGGAACGGGGACTTTTTTTATACCCCGGCGGGGTATTTCGAACAGCCGCCGCGCCGATTTCCCATAGCGCTGGAACCTTTGCTAATGTCGTACCTGCTTCATTCCTCCTTAGCTCAATTGGCAGAGCATTCGACTGTTAATCGAAGGGTTGCTGGTTCAAGTCCAGCAGGAGGAGCGCACAGGTCCCGCAGCCGGCTCACAGCCGGCTGCGGGACCTTTTTTGTGTCACGCTTTGTCTCGGCGATTTCCGAGCCAGGCGAAGATCCGCCTCAGACGAAGTCCATCTCAACCTGGAGGAACCGCTCGGCCTCCGCGACGGCGTCCGCGAAGGCCTCGCTCTCGGTGGGGGACGTGCGCGGCTGGCGGGGATGCCACTCGTGCGGGGAGGAGTGCACTCGGGTGAAGCCGCCGTCGGGCGGGGCGTAGAAGATGCCGAAGCGCTGCACGGGCCATTCCGGTGAGGTCTCCGGAGCCACCAGGAGCGCCGCATTGAACGCCGGGTTGTACCACTGGGCGATGGGGCGCCTGCGGTCCTCGGTGAAGAGCCCGGCGGCATAGAGAGCTGCCGACTGCGCACTGGTCTGTGTGCACAGCCGGTCCCACCACAACGGCAGTATGCCGGTGTCGCACCGCTGCCACGTGGCCGGAAGGGGAGGATGATCCTGCCAGTGGGGCACGTATCAACTTTAACTCTCAGCGGGCGGTGCGGAACAGATGCCCCTGTCCTGAGTTGCGGTTCCCGATCTTAGTTGCGGTTCCCTATCCTCGGTCGCGGTTCCAGGGCCCCGGATTGATCCGGTACAGCAGCGCCGAGCCCACTACGGCGCCCAGGAGGATGCCCACCGCCGCATTGCCTACGGCGCGGCCCACAAAGAAGCCGGCCACGGCACCAAGGATGGCTCCGAGGAAGAGCCCTCGGCCGTTGCGGTGCGGTTTTCGCGTCATGCGGCAAGCGTACTAGTGGATGGAGGGCACGGTTTTGGGCCGGACCACGAGCCACAGGGCTGCGGCGGCCAGGAAGATGCAGCAGGCCTGGACCGCACCCATCGGCGTGGCTGAACTCCCGCCGAGCCAGCCCACCACGGGTGAGATGATGCCGGCCATCAGGAACGTGGAGGCGCCCAGCAGTGAGGCGGCGGTGCCTGCCTGGGCGCCGTGGCTGGCCAAGGCCAGGACCTGAACGCACGGAAAGGTGAAGCCTGTTCCCAGGATGTAGAACCAGAGGGGCACCATGACGCCCCAGAGCCCGAACCCCAGCTGGTCGAAGAGGACAATGAGCAGGGCCATGAGGAACATCCAGGCGGTGGAGGCCGCCAGGATCCACTGCGGCGGCACCCTTTTGATCAGCCGCGAACTGGTCTGCACCCCGGCGACGATGCCCAGTGAATTGACCCCGAACAACAGGCCGTACTGCTGGGGCGTGAAACCAAATATGTCCTGGAAGAGGAACGGGGAAGCGGACAGGTACGTGAACAAGCCTCCGAAGTTCATGCCGCCGACGAACAAAAGGCCAACGAAGATCCGGTCGGAAAAGAGCGTCGCGTACCGCTGGCGGGCGGTCATTCCGGACTTGCCCCGCTGTCCGCGCGGCAAGGTCTCCCGAACCAGGAACAGGGCCGCGATGATCACCGTGGTGCCGTAACAGGCAAGGAATACGAAGATGCCCGGCCACTCCATGACCAGGAGCAGCTGCGATCCAATCACCGGTGCCAGGATGGGGGCCAGTCCGTTGACGAGGGCCATCCGGGAGAACATCCGCACCATCGCATAGCCGCTGAAGAGATCGCGCACCATCGCCATGGCTACGACGCCACCGCCTGCCGCGCCGATCCCCATCAGGACACGGAACAGGCCGAGCGTGCCGATGTCGGTGGACAGTGAGGCCCCAACAGATGCGGCGATATGCACGGCCGTGGCCAGGATGAGGGGTACGCGCCGGCCAAACTTGTCGCTGAATGGGCCGACCACCAGCTGCCCCAAGGCGAAGCCCACAGTGGTGCCCGTCAGGGTGAGCTGAACTGCGGCCTCAGACACGTTCAGGCTGGACTCCAGGGCGGGAAACGCCGGCAGGTAGAGGTCCACGGTGAAGGGCCCCAAGGCGGTGAGGGCGCCGAGGAGAAGGATGTAGAGGAATTTCTGTCGTCGGCTCAGGGCATCGCCCGGGTTCGTGAGGGTCACAGGGATCAATCCTAGGGCGCTTAGATCATACTTTTACAGCGTTGGAGGGCACGCCGTGCAGTATTTCCAGAAGTCGGGGATGACCCTGAATGATAGTTTTGTCAGCGGGGGCGCGCCGAACCAGGTGCGGGCGCCGCATAACCGAAGAAGAATCGACTATGGAACCAGTTAGGCGGAACCTATGAGCGGGCGTCACAGCGGGCGGGCCAACCAGGGATTGCGCATTACTGCGCTGCCGAAAACGTTGAAATTGATCTTCAAACTGGCACCGCGGCAGCTCAATGATGAGATCGCCATGGCCAAGTTTGAGGTCAAGCGCAAGGGCAAGCAGTTGGGCGTGGCCGGAGCGTTCCTCGGCGTGGCCGCGGTGTTCCTGGCTTTCCTGGTCACCGGATTGATTGTCGCTGCCATCATGGGCCTCGCCACCATCATGCCCGCATGGCTCGCGGCGCTTCTCGTCTGCGCCGTGTTCCTGCTTATCGCCCTCATTGGCGGGCTCATAGGTCTCCGGAAGTTCAAGCAAGCCATGCCGCTGGTACCGGAAGACACCATCCGGGGCCTGAAGCATGACCTCGGGATCGCGAAGGAAGGCTCGGACTTCGACGCCGCGGTCCTGGATCCCAACTCGCCGCAGGCCAAGGCTGAGAAGGAAGCCAAGGCTGCGGCCAAGGCACAAGCCAAGGCTGAGAAGGAGGCCAAGGCAGCCGCAGAGGCCGTCGAGATCCCGCCCGTCTCCGAGCCTGAGGTCCAGCGCCGCCTGAAGCAGCGGCGTGACCACCTCACGAGTGTGCGTGACGACCTTGGCGAGGAACTGGACGTCAAGACCCAGGCCCAGGTTCTGCTCGGCGTGGCCAGGCACCGCCTGGATGAAGGCAGGGACAGGCTCAAAGACAGCAGGGAGCGGCTGGGTGAGCGACTGGCGGCCCGGTCCGCCTCCTCCGAGGGCGCCGGCACAGGGTCCGTTCCGGAGCGGCTGGAAGCCCGGTGGAAGCCCCTTCTGGCACTCGCCGCGTCCACTGCCGTGCTGCTTGCCCTGCTGCGAAAATTATTCAAGAGCTGAGCGTTGTCCTGAACTTTGACAGGAGGACGCCCCCGGCGGAGGAGAGGGGGACCGGATGAGGTTCATCGGTGCTGGTTCCCGCCCCGGCCAGCCGCACGTCGATCGTGACCTGGTCTTCACTGTCCCCAATCTCCTCACGGTCCTGCGCTTCATGGGCGTGCCGCTCTTCGTCTGGCTCGTGCTGGCGCAAAAAGAATATGGGTTCGCCGTGCTGGTGCTGGCAATCATGGGCAGTACGGACTGGGTGGACGGCTACGTTGCGCGCCGGTTCAACCAGGCGTCCAAGCTTGGCAGGGTGCTGGACCCCATCGCAGACAGGATTGCCCTGCTCGCCGTTGCGGTAACGCTCCTCATCGCCGGAGTAGTCCACTGGTGGTACCTGGCGGCGCTGGTCATTCCCGACGCCGTGCTGCTTGCAATGTCGCTCTTCTATTTCCACAGCCATCCGGATCTTCCCGTCAGCCTGATCGGGAAGGCGCGCACGGGTCTGCTGCTGCTCGGCACGCCGCTTCTGGTGCTCTCCAAACTGGACCTTCCGTCAGCGGATGCCTTTTTCGTTGCCGCCTGGATCGTGCTCGGGCTGGGGCTGGTCGGCCATTGGATAGCGGCCTACAACTACTTCTGGGCCATCCGCCGCAAGGGCAAAATGCTGGCCGCCGGCGACGGCGGGGGCAGCTGATGGTGTGGCTGGCGGTTCTCCTGGCCGTCCTGGGCGCGTTCTGCCTCGCATTCGGCGCCCAGCGCCAGGGGAGCGCTGTCAAGGCCGATACCGGCGGGCTGGCCCTCAGTTCCAACGGATTCCTGCGCCTCCTGCGGAACCCCAGATGGGTCTTCGGACTCTTGCTTTTGTGCCTGGGAATGGGCATGAACGCTGTCGCGCTGGTGACCGCCCCGCTGACGGTGGTGCAGCCGATCGGCGCCATCGCGCTGGTGATCACCACCGTGGTCAATGCCAAGGACCAAGGGCTGAGCATTAACCGGGCCACAGTGGTGGCCATCTCCGCCTGCGTCACCGGCTCCGCGTTGTTTGTCCTGCTCGCCGTCTTCGTCACGCAGGAAAACCACCACGTCAACGCCGACGACGAGCTCACCATCGTGCTGCTGCTCGCTTTGGCGGTGGGCGTCTTTGGCACCCTGGCGGCGATGTTCAAGCACCGCATGAGCGCGTTCATCTACATTCTTGGCGCCGGTGTCCTGTTCGGTTTCGTCGCCGTCCTGACCCGGATCATTGGCAAGCACCTGCTCGATCCCAACGGCCTGGCCTTCCTGAATGTCCCGTGGTATTCCGTGGTCGCCATAGCGGCCGCCGGAGGGCTCGGATCGTGGTTTGTGCAGAGTGCCTACTCCACGGGGCCGCCTGACCTGGTCATCGCCGGACTGACTGTCATCGACCCGATTGTGGGCATCGCAATCGGCATCGTCATCCTCGGTGAGTTGCGCCCTGACGTCCACGCCGTGATGGCAATTGCCATGGGTACGGCGGCAACGCTTGCTATCGTGGGGGTAATCGCCCTCTCCCGGCACCATCCCGAGGTGACCAAACGGAAGAAAGACGCACGGAAAGCTGCGGGTAGGGCGTCCCACTAGCCGACTTTTCCAAAGCGGGCCAGGCGTGAACATGCCAGCGCTATATGTGCCAGTGCCAGCCGGTGTGGACAGCCGCAGCTGACCGCGCCGTGACCCCCAGGAGCTCTCCACGTGACCATGCCCGATGCCCAGCGCCCACTGACCATCCTGATTGCTGCCGACACGTATCCGCCGCACGTCAACGGGGCCGCGCAGTTCGGCTACCGGCTGGCGAAGGGCATGACCGGCCGCGGTCACAACGTCCACGTTCTGGCCTGCCGGCAGGACAAGGGTAAGAGCTTCACGGAGTTTCGTGCGGAAGGAACCGTGCATCGGATCCGTTCCCACTCCGTGCCCACACACGAGTACTTCAGGATCACCTTCCCCTGGGAAATCAAGAAGGAGATCAGCCTCCTCTTCGACAAGGTCCAGCCGGACGTGGTGCACATCCAAAGCCACTACATGATCGGCGAGCACGTGCTCTACGAGGCCGAGCGGCGCGGGGTCAGGATTGTGGCCACCAACCACTTCATGCCGGAAAACCTCAACCCGTTCCTGCCCTTCCCTCAGTGGTTCAAGGACATCATCGGGAAAATTTCGTGGAAGGACATGGGAAAGGTGATGGGCAAGGCCGACGTCGTGACGACCCCGACGCCGCTGGCTGCCAAGGCCATGCACCGGCACGCCTTCCTGCGGAAGGTGCTGCCACTGTCCAACGGCATAGATTCCGCAGCCTACGAAATCCAGCCGGGCGAAGTGATCGAGCCACATGCCAACCCGACAGTCCTCTTTGCCGGCCGGCTGGCAGAGGAGAAGCACGTGGATGTGCTGATCAGGGCGGTGGCGGCTACCCCGGCCGATCTGAACGTCCACCTGGAGATCGTGGGCGGCGGCGAGGTGCGCCCGGACCTGGATGCGCTCGTGGAGCGGCTCGGACTGCAGGACCGGGTGAAGTTCCTCGGCCTCGCCAGCGACGAGGATCTGCGCACGGCGTACATCAGGGCCGACATCTTCTGCATGCCCGGTACCGCCGAGCTGCAGTCCCTGGTGACGCTGGAGGCGATGTCCGCCTCGACTCCTGTGCTGCTGGCTGACGCCATGGCCCTCCCGCATCTGGTGCGCGACGGCGAGAACGGCTACCTCTTCACACCGAACGACAGCGCTGATCTCGCGGCAAAAATCACCCGGATCTTGCGGCTGCCGGCCGCGGAGCGCCAGGCCATGGGCCAGGCGAGCCGCTGCATGGTGGAGCCGCACAGCATCCAGGGAACCCTGCAGACCTTTGAGGATCTGTACCGGGGCGCGAGCTACGACGACAAGGTCGTTTGAGAGACAAACCCGTCCAAAAGCCGTTCGCCAGTTTGCTAGAGTGTTTTTGCCCCGCAGATGAGGGCGGCCCGGGGACCCCGGGCGCCAGGTATGCGGGACACCTCCCAGGTACAAGGGGCTATAGCTCAGCTGGTTAGAGCGCGGGACTCATAATCCTAAGGTCCTCGGTTCAAGTCCGAGTAGCCCTACCTGTTCACCGGAGCCGCGGCCCGACGTTTCGACGTCGGGCCGCGGCTCCTTTGTTTTCCTCGTCACCTAAGGTAAGTTACTGGTCAGTAACATACCTCAGGGCGATACCTCAGGCGGATTGCCTGAACGTATCTGGTCACTGCCGATCACCGCGAAGGAACCTCATGTCCACAGCCGCAACCGACATCAACAACCTTCCCTACGCCGACGGCGACTTCTTCGCGTTCGAGCAGCTGCTCGGCAGCAAGGAGCAGGACCGGCTGGCGGAGGTCCGGGACTTCCTCGCCCGCGAGGTAAAGCCCATCGCCGTGGACTGCTGGAACCGCGGCGAGTTCCCCATGGAGCTGATTCCCAGGCTGGCGGAGATCGATCTGGTCAGCCCCGTGCGGCGCCAGGGCCACTCGAACCTCTTCGCCGGCATTCTTCATGCCGAGGTCACGCGTGCCGACACGTCGATTGCCACGTTCATGGGCGTTCACGACGGCCTGTTCACCGGGTCCATCGAAGCACTCGCCTCACGCGAGCAGCAGGACGCCTGGCTGCCGGACATCTACTCCCTGAAGAAGATCGGCGCCTTCGGCCTGACCGAACCGCTGGGCGGCTCCGACGTCGCCGGCGGCACGCGCACCACCGCCCGGCGCGACGGCGACCACTGGATCCTCAACGGCGCCAAGCGCTGGATCGGCAATGCCACGTTCTCGGACTGGGTGGTCATCTATGCCCGGGACCTGGCCGACAACCAGGTGAAGGGCTTCCTCGTGGACACGGCCCTCCCGGGGTTCAGTGCCACCAAGATCGAGAACAAGATCTCACTCCGCACGGTCCAGAACGCGGACATCACCCTCCGGAATGTGGCCGTCCCGGACTTCTGCAAGCTGGCCCACGCCAACAGCTTCCGGGACACGAACAAAGTCCTCAAGGTCACGCGCCTCGCCGTGGCCTGGCAGGCTGTCGGCCAGCAGCTGGCGGCCTTCGACGTCGCCCGCCGCTACGTTGTCGAGCGACACCAGTTCGGACGCCCGCTGGCCTCCTTCCAGCTGGTGCAGAGCCAGCTTGTGCAGATCCTTGGCAATGCCGTCAGCTCCATGGGCATGATGGTCCGCCTCTCCCAGTTGGAAGACGCGGGACAGGCCAAAGACGAACAATCCGCGCTCGCCAAGGCTTTCACCACCGCGCGGATGCGGGAGAGCGTGGCGATCGGCCGCAGCCTGCTGGGCGGCAACGGCATAGTGACTGAGTTCGAGATGGCCAAGATCTTCGCCGATGCGGAGGCCATCTACTCCTACGAAGGCACGCACGAGGTGAACACCTTGGTGGCCGGACGCGCGATCACTGGAGTCTCGGCCATCGTTTGACCGCGGCTCACTTCCCGGCCAGGGGCAGCAGCACCGATGGCCTCAGGTCCATCACGAATTCCAGCGGATTCAGGTATTCGTCGCCCCGGCGCACGCCCCAGTGGACGCAGGGAGTGGCTCCGCAATGCCCGGTGATCAGTGTTCCAAGGACGTCCCCCTTGGCCACGGCGTCGCCTTTAGCCAGGCTGCTGCGCACGGGTTCGAAGCTGCTGCGCAGGCCGTTCCCGTGGTCGACGGTGATGACCGGCCGGTCCACCACAACTCCGACGAAGCTCACGGTGCCGGACTCCGGCGAGGCCACCGGACCGCCGTCGGACGCCGCCTTCAGGTCCACCCCGCGGTGGCCGCTCAGCCACGGCTTGTCCGGCGGATCGAACGGCCGCAGTACGGGCGGGCGGGGAGCCAGCGGCCACTTCCATGAGGGAGCCGGAGGCGCAGCGTAGGCAGCGCCCAGCTTTTGCTGCACTGCGTACTGTGTCGATGACGGGGCCGGTGGCGGCGTCGCTGACGGGGCCGCGGCCATGGCGGCGAGTAAGAGAACGGCCCGGAGCGCGGGGATCTTCATCCCTCCAGCCTGGCGGCGGTGCCGTACGCCGAAAACCTCCCTTGCGGGCTATGTGGAAAACCGCGGCAGTGAGGCAAGAAGGGCGGCACGAATGGTGCGGAGGCGGGGGAGCGCTGTAGTACACTTGACGGAGCAGTTTGCTGTGCCCTCAACGCATTCCACTCCCATGGGTAGCGTCAGCACGCCCCATTCAGGAGTGCGGGGGAACGGCAGCTGACTACGCGCATCCAGCCCTCCACCACCGGAAGCCTCAGGTTCCCGGAGGAGGATTGTGCCTCCCGCGGTCCGTTCCATATGGAACGGATGGGAAGCGCAATGGATGCCAGGAGCAGCGCCCGCCTTGGGCGAAGCTAATTAACCGTCAACTATTGGCAGGGTAAGAGTGGCCTCCGGGTGCTCTCATGAATGACCTGCCGGAAGGAGCGTCGGCATGCCCGTCGTAACTATGCGCCAGCTGCTTGACAGCGGCGTCCACTTTGGACACCAGACCCGCCGTTGGAACCCGAAGATGAAGCGCTTCATCTTCACGGAGCGCAACGGCATCTACATCATTGACCTCCAGCAGTCGCTGTCCTACATCGACCGCGCCTACGAGTTCGTCAAGGCCACCGTTGCACACGGCGGCACCGTACTCTTCGTCGGCACCAAGAAGCAGGCCCAGGAAGCAATTGCCGAGCAGGCAACCCGCGTTGGCCAGCCCTACGTCAACCAGCGTTGGCTCGGCGGTATGCTGACCAACTTCCAGACGGTTGCCAAGCGTATCCAGCGCATGAAGGAACTCGAAGAGATCGACTTCGACGACGTCGCCGGTTCCGCTTACACCAAGAAGGAACTGCTGCTCCTCCGCCGCGAACTCACCAAGCTTGAGTCCAACCTCGGCGGTATCCGCAACCTCACCAAGGCACCGTCCGTGCTGTGGATCGTGGACACCAAGAAGGAACACCTGGCTGTTGACGAGGCCAAGAAGCTCAACATCCCCGTTGTGGCCATCCTGGACACCAACTGCGACCCGGACGAAGTCGACTTCCCGATCCCGGGCAACGACGACGCCATCCGCTCCGTGAACCTCCTGACCCGCGTTGTTGCTGACGCCGTTGCCGAGGGTTTGATCGCCCGCAACCAGCGCGCAACCGGCACCACCGAGACTCCGGAAGAGCCGCTGGCTGAATGGGAGCGCGAACTCCTCGAGGGCAGCAAGGCTGAGGCTGCTCAGGCAGCTGCGGAAGCACCTGCCGCTGAAGCTCCGGCTGCCGAGGCGCCCGCTGCTGATGCTGCTCCTGCCGCAGAGGAAGCCCCGGCTGCTGCCGAGGCCACCGACGCCGACAAGTAAACAACTCCACCGGGATTTCCCGGCGCCCTCCGGCGCCGGGGCAACTGACAGGATGGCGGCTCACCATGTGGGCTGCCGTCCTGTCGGTCCGTACACCACATAAATTTTCTAGACAGAGGGGTTCACATGGCGAACTACACTGCCGCTGATATCAAGGCTCTGCGCGAGCGCACCGGCGCCGGCATGATGGATGTCAAGAAGGCTCTCGACGAAGCCAACGGCGACGCCGAGAAGGCGATCGAGATCATTCGCATCAAGGGCCTGAAGGGCGCCACCAAGCGTGAAGGCCGCTCCACGGCCGAAGGCCTGGTTGCCGCCAAGGTCGATGGCAACGTCGGCGTGATGATCGAGGTCAACTGCGAGACCGACTTCGTCGCCAAGGCTGACAAGTTCATCCAGCTCGCCGACAAGGTTCTGGCCGTCGCCGTCGAGTCCGGTGCCGCCGACCTCGAGACCCTGCTCGCCACCGACGTGGACGGCAAGCCGCTGTCCGAGGTCGTTATCGAAGAGGGCGCTGTCCTTGGCGAGAAGGTAGTGGTCCGCCGCATCTCCCGCATCGAGGGTGCCACGGTTGACGCTTACCTGCACAAGACCTCCAAGGACCTCCCGGCCCAGGTCGGCGTCCTGTTCGCCGTTGACGGCGAAGGCGACGCTGCTGCCACCGCCGCGCACGACGTTGCAGTCCACATTGCCGCCATGGCTCCGAACTACCTCTCCCGCGAGGACGTTCCGGCTGAACTCGTCGAGTCCGAGCGCCGTATCGCCGAGGAGACCGCCAAGGCTGAGGGCAAGCCCGAAGCTGCCATGACGAAGATCGTGGAAGGCCGCGTTACGGGCTTCTACAAGGGAGAGGTCCTGGTTGACCAGGCCTTCGCCAAGGATGCCAAGAAGTCTGTGGCTCAGGTCCTCGAAGAGGCCGGCGTCAAGGGAACCGCCTTCACGCGTTTCCGCGTCGGTTCCTAGTCAGTCACGCAAGGGGGTGGTCACTTCGGTGGCCGCCCCTTTTGCATGCACCGGCCAGGCAAGAATATGAGCTTTGGCCGCCCAGCACGATAATCTTTGCTCAGAACCCACCAACCGGAAGGCATCATGGAAGCCGTCAACACCTCAGTACAGTCAGAGAAGAGCAGGCGCCGGGTCCTCCTGAAGCTGTCCGGTGAGGTCTTCGGCGGCGGCAAGCTGGGCGTTGACCCGGACACCGTCCGGGCAGTCGCCAAGCAGATCGCCGCAGCCGTGCCTGAGGTCGAGGTCGCCATTGTGGTGGGCGGAGGCAACTTCTTCCGCGGAGCCGAACTGTCCCAGAGCGGCATGGACCGCTCACGCGCCGACTACATGGGCATGCTCGGAACGGTCATGAACTGCCTTGCCCTGCAGGACTTCCTGGAGCAGGCGGGCGTTGAGACCCGCGTCCAGAGCGCGATCACCATGGGGCAGGTAGCCGAGGCCTACATTCCCCGCCGGGCTATCCGCCACATGGAGAAGAACCGCGTTGTCATCTTCGGCGCCGGCGCCGGACTGCCGTACTTCTCCACGGATACGGTGGCGGCCCAGCGTGCCCTGGAAGTTCACGCGGACGTTGTCCTGATGGCCAAGAGCGGCGTCGACGGCGTATACACCGCCGACCCGAAGAAGGACCCGGCCGCCGAGAAGCTCGAAAACCTCAGCTACGACGACGCCCTTCGCCGCGACATCCGGGTCATGGACCAGACCGCCATGACCATGTGCAAGGACAACAACCTCTCCATGGTGGTGTTCGGCATGGAAGGCGAAGGCAACGTCACCCGGGCCATCCGCGGCGAGAAGCTGGGAACGCTGGTCACCCCCTAGTTACAGCTAGGATATTTCTAGGAAGGTTCCGTCCATCGGGCGGAACCCGGATTGTGAAATGCCCCGCTTCGCCGGGAACCAATTTCTGAGGAGAGATCGTGATCGAAGAAACCTTGCTCGAAGCCGGGGACAAGATGGACAAGGCGGTTGAGGTAGCCAAGGAAGACTTCGCCTCGATCCGGACCGGCCGGGCCACTCCGGGCCTGTACAACAAAGTGATGGTGGAGTACTACGGCACCCCGACGCCGCTCCAGCAGCTGGCCTCCTTCGCGGTCCCCGACGCCCGCACCATCCTCATCACCCCGTATGACAAGACGGCCCTGCGGGACATCGAACGTGCCCTCAGCGATTCAGAGGTCGGCGCCAACCCGTCCAACGACGGAAACGTCATCCGCATCACCATTCCGGAGCTCACCCAGGAGCGCCGCAAGGAATACGTGAAGATCGTGAAGTCCAAGGGTGAGGACGCCAAGGTCTCTATCCGCAATATCCGCCGAAAGGCCAAGGAAACCCTGGACCGCCTGGTCAAGGACGGCGAGGCCGGCGAGGATGAAGGCAGCCGCGGTGAAAAGGAACTCGACGCCATCACCAAGCAGCATGTCGACGGCATCGATGAGCTGCTCAAGCGCAAGGAAGCAGAGCTGCTCGAAGTCTGATGGGTCAGGCACAGCAGGCCCCCGGAGCGCGGGACCGATCCCAGATCCGCCAGCCGCGGCAGCCGAGGCCTAATCCCACCCCCGGAGCGGGGCGCAACCTTCCCGCGGCCACCGCGGTCGGGCTTGCGATGCTCTTCGCGGTTCTGGGCGGGCTGCTGTTCCTGCCGCTGGGCTTCGTCGCCGTCACCACCACCTTCGCCGTGTTCGGTGTGTGGGAGATCTTCCGCGCACTGGAGGCCAACGGCACACGGTTGCCCATCGTCCCGGTCATGGTCGGTACCGTGGCCATGCCGTTTGCGGCCTACTTCGGCGGCCTGGAAAGCCTGCTGTTCGCCATGTTGGCCAGCAGCGTGGCCGTTCTCCTGTGGCGTTCCATCGAAAGCGCCACAGGCTCGGCACGCAGCATTTTCGCGGGGGTCTTCACCCTGGCGTGGGTGCCTTTCCTGATAAGTTTCGCCGCACTGCCGCTCCATGTCGCCGGCGGTGTGACGCCCGTGGGCCTCTGGCCGGGCGGAATCGTGCCGGAGGGCGCCTGGCAGGTGGCCATCCTGCTGCTGCTCGTGGTCTCCAACGACACCTTCGGGTACATCGTGGGGGCCTCATTGGGCAAGCACCCCATGGCGCCCAAGATCAGCCCGAAGAAGTCGTGGGAGGGATTTGCCGGGTCCATCGCGGGGGCGATGCTCATCGGCGTCCTGGCCTGCACCTTCGTGTTGGGAAAGCCGTGGTGGGTGGGCGTGGTTCTTGCCGTGGGGATGGTGGCGTCCGCCACAGCCGGTGACCTCGCGGAATCCATGGTCAAGCGCGAACTCGGCATCAAGGACATGAGCAGCATCCTTCCGGGGCACGGCGGGGTCATGGACCGGCTGGACTCGATCGTGTTCGCATCCCCGGTGGCCTACCTGCTCTTCGTCTTCGTTTCCGGGGCCTGACAACTGCCCGACCGTAGAATGTTGCGGTTACAACCCAGCTGAAAGCATTGAAGGATACAGAGTGAGAGTGGACAGCAAACGGCAGATCCCTGCCGCTTTCGAACGCGTACCCCGCGGCGAATACGGCTACAACGCCAGGCAGGTGGACGAGTTCCTGCAGAGGGCGCGCATTTCCTTGGAGACGCCCGCCGCTGCCGCCCGTCCCATCAAAAGCCTCGACGTCCGCGCTGTCTCCTTCGACCCGGTGAAAGGCGGCTATTCCGCCACCACCGTTGACGCGGCGCTGGACCGGCTCGAAGATGCCTTCGCACGCCGTGAGCGGGACGAACTCATCGCCGAGCAAGGCGAGGAGGCCTGGCTGCGGCAGATCGGGCAGCTTTCGGCCACCCTCCGGGGCCGCCTGCACCGGCCCGACGGGGAGCGGTTCCGGCGCCCGGCCAAGAAGAAGACGCGCAGCTACAACACCAGGGACGTGGACAGGCTCTGCGCAGACCTGATCGGCTACCTCGAAGAGGATAAGCCGCTGAGCGTGGACAACGTCCGCCGCGCCGTGTTCCGTCCCGCGGTGGGCCAGGACGGCTACGAGGAAACCCAGGTGGATGCTTTCCTGGACCGCGTGGTCGAGCTGATGGCCGCCATCGACTGACGCAGCCCGGCAGCCCGGCTGCCCGCCGTTCGGCAGAGAGGCAGTTCAGCGGCGCGTGATGTCTGCGCCCGTGGCCAGCGGCCGTTCGGGCGTATGGAGCCTGGTCATCACCTTCGTGGTGGTGCGGGGGACCCGTGACTTCGTGGCGCGCGACGCCAGGACCATGACGGCGAAGGCCGCCGGCACGGTCCATGCGGCCGGCTGCGCGAGCCAGACGGGCGTGCCGGCACCGAGCGCGGTGCCCGCCACCATCGCCCCGCCGCACAGCAGGCCGCCGGTCACCATGCCTGCTATCGCGCCGGCGTCGGTCAGTCCCCGCCACCAGATCCCCAGCAGCAGCACCGGACAGATGGTGGAGGCCGTAAAGGCGAAGACCAGGCCGACGCTGCCGGCCAGGGCCAGCGAGTCTGTCATGAACGCCAAGCCCAGCGGGA
>NZ_JBDGML010000072.1:0-79057 GCF_057655195.1 Arthrobacter sp. Soil_N43 | reverse complement strand
CGCCGAGGACCGGCAGGGCGGACGTCGCCGTCGGACTCTTCTCGGAGCCGATGACGCCGGTGGGAGCCGTCTGCATATTGACCGGCGCCGTCATGGGTCCGGTAGCACCCTCGTAGAGAAGCATGCCGGGGACGGCGGCGTGGGCAGCCTGGATATCCCCGTTCCGGATGGCCTCGGCGGCTTCCGAAAGTTTGATGGCGTTCGCCGGGCGGTTCTTCGGATCCTTGGCCAGCATGGACATCAGGAGCGCCCGGACCGGCTTAGGAAGAGTGTCCGGCAGGGGCGGCGGGGCATCGTTCACCTGTGCCAGGGCGATGGCGATCTGTGACTCGCCCGAGAACGGCCGGTGGCCCGTGAGGCACTCGTAGCCGATGACCCCCAGCGAGTAGATGTCCGAAGCCCCGGTGGCCGTTTGCCCGGTGGCCTGTTCGGGCGCGAGGTACTGGGCAGTTCCCATCACCTGGCCGGTCTGCGTGAGCGGCACCTGGTCGGCAAGGCGGGCGATGCCGAAGTCGGTCACCTTGACCCGGCCGTCGGGAGTGATCAGAAGGTTGCCCGGCTTGATGTCGCGGTGCACCAGTCCCTGCGCGTGGGCGACGGACAGGGCCCGGGCGGTCTGGGCCATCATGGACAGGGTGCGGTCCGGAGAGAGGACCTGCTCATGTTCGATGATGCTGCTCAGCGGCTGGCCGGGCACCAGTTCCATGACCAGGTACGCGGAACCCTCCTCCTCGCCGTAGTCGAACACATTGGCGATGCCCACGTGGTTCAGGAGCGCAGTGTGGCGTGCCTCTGCGCGGAACCGCTGGAGGAAGCCGGGATCGCCCGTGTACTCCTCTTTGAGCACCTTGATGGCAACGATCCGCCCGAGGATGAGGTCCTTGGCCTTCCAGACTTCGCCCATGCCGCCGATCGCAATACGCGTGGTCAACTGGAATCTGCCGCCGAGGGTGATTCCCGATGTAGGCCTCACTTATTCAACACCGCCTCAAAAATCTTCTTTGCGTTCGGACTGGTTAGCTGTGCGCCGGTGGTGATGTCCACGCCCTGCATGACGATCGTGACGGACACCTGCGGGTCATTCGCGGGGGCAAACCCGGTGAACCAGGAGTTGTTCAGGCCATCGGTTCCGAGCTCGGCGGTGCCGGTCTTGCCGGCAACCTGCACGCCGGGCACTGCCGCGCCGGCACCGATGCCCTGACTGACCACACTGGTCATCCATTCGGTGATCTGACCGGCAATCTCCGGGGTGGTGGAGGTCCGCAGCGGAACCGGCTTCGGTTCCTCGAGGACTCGCAGATCAGGTGACCGCACGGCCTTGATCAGGTTGGGGGTCATTTGTACTCCGCCATTGGCGATGGCCGAGGTCATCTGTGCGATCTGCAACGGTGTGGCGCGGACGTCCCGCTGGCCGATGGCCGACTGGGCCAGCCCCGCGGCGTCCAGGTCCCGCGGGAAGATGCTCTCGGCATAGTCGAGCTTGAGCTGGTCGCCCAGTTCCTGTCCCCAGCCGAACTTGGCTGCCTGCCCGGCGATCGCCTCCTCCCCAAGCTTTTCCGCAATGCTCGCGAACGGGGTGTTGCACGATTGCTGGAGCGCGAACGCGAAGTCGGCGGTGTTGCGGGTGTAGCAGTTGCCGCCGGCATAGTTCGGAAGCCGGTATTGGATGCCCGGGAAGGACATTTCGGCGGGATTAGGGAGCTGGCTGTCCGCGTTGTACTTTCCGGAGCTGAGCGCTGCGGCAGTGTCAACGATCTTGAAGACCGAGCCCGGGGCCAGGAGCGCACCCGTGGGGCCGCTGACCGATGGGTTCAGGTTGATTCCGGGGACCTTGATGATCTCGTTGTAGTTCGCCTGTTCCTTGGCCGCGTCCTGGGTGGCGATGAGGTTGGGGTCGTAGGACGGCTTGCTGACCATGGCGAGGATGTTGCCGGTCTTGGGATCCGTGACCACGATCGATCCCCGCTGCCCGTCCGGTATGAGGTCATACGCGAGCTTCTGGATTTCAGGGTTGATGGTCAGTTCCACGGACGCGCCCTTGGGCTGGTTGCCCAGGAAAAGCTGCCCGATGCGGTCGAGGAAGAGCTGGTCCGAACTTCCGGCCAGCTGGGCATCCATGGCGCGCTCCAGGCCGGTCACGCCGTAGTTCTTGGAGAAATACCCCGTGATGCCGGCGTAGAGCTCAGGCTGGGTGTAGGTCCGCTGGAACTTGCAGGTTTCGTTGCCCTCCACCGACTCGGCAATGGCAGTGCCCGCCACGAGGATTGCACCGCGGTCATTGCAGTAGTTCTGGAGAATGGCACGCTTGTTCCACGCGTTGGCCTTGAGCTCGTCGGCGCCGATCACCTGGACGTAGCTCAGGGCACCGAAGATCAGGGCGAACATGGCGATCGCGGCAACCCATGAGTGTCGAATGGCCTGGTTCACAGTTGTTTCACCGCCTCGGTGGGAGCGTCCGGAAGGGTCTGGGTGGCGTTCTTGCCGGGTCTGTTGCCCGGAGCCGTGGCAGGCTTCCCGGGAGTTTTCTGTGCCTCAGGGGTCCTGCCCGGCTGCATGGGTGTGGTGTCCACAGGGCCGCGGGCGGTGTGCGAAATCATCAGCAGGAGGCCCACGATGATCCAGTTGGCCAGGAGGGAAGAACCTCCCGCTGCCAGGAACGGGGTGGTCAGGCCCGTCAGCGGAATAAGCCGCGTGACGCCGCCGATGACGACGAAGCACTGCAGCGCCACAGCAAAGGACAGCCCGCATGCCAGCAGTTTCCCGAAGGCGTCCCTCGTGCCGAGTGCGGCGCGGAAGCCGCGGGTGAACAGCAGGAGGTACATCATGACGATGGCGAACAGCCCGATCAGGCCAAGCTCTTCGCCGAACGACGCGATGATCATGTCGCTGTTGGCAAAAGGCACAAGGTTGGGGCGGCCCTGGCCGAGCCCCGTACCGACGAGTCCGCCGCTGGCCATGCCGAAGAGTCCCTCGACGATCTGGCCGCTGCCGCCCGGGGAACGTCCGAAGACTTCCTCCGTGAATGCGTTGAGCCAGGAGTCGATGCGAAGCGCGACGTGGGAGAAGACCTGGGAGGCGATGAAACCTCCGCCGAGGATGAGCGAGAGGCCGATGACCACCCAGCTGATGCGGCTGGTGGCAACATAGATCATCACAATGAACAGGCCGAAGAACAGGACGGAGGAACCTAGGTCCCGCTGGAAAATCAGCACACCAATGCTGACGAGCCAGGCGGTGATCATGGGTCCCATGTCCTTGAACCGCGGGAACTGCAGGGGCCCGATCTTCCGGCCGGCAAGCATGATGAGATCGCGGTTGGATGATAAGTAACCCGCGAAGAATATAGCCAGCGTGATCTTGGCGACCTCGCCGGGCTGGAATGTCATGGGGCCCAGCCGGATCCACACGCGCGCTCCGAGGATTTCGCCGGCGGAAATGCCGGGAACCAGCGGGAGGATCAGCAACAGCGCACTGACGGCCAGCGAAATGTAAGTGAAGCGGCGAAGGATCCGGTGGTCCTTGAGTAGCCAGATCACGGCGATGGCCACCGCCATGGCGATGAGGGTCCAGCGCATCTGGTTGTTGCCGGTGTCCTCGCCCGGGGCGTCCAGCCGGTGGATCATCGCCAGGCCGAGGCCGTTGAGGGCAACGACCAGTGGAAGTATTACCGGGTCGGCATACTTAGCCCGGATCCGGAGGACCACGTGGAAAGCGAGGGCTGCCACGGCCAAGAGGCTGGACTGGAACCAGAAGTCAGTGTCGAACGCATTCTGGTCATCGATGCTGATCAGTGCGTTGGCGCCGATGCTGACGGCAAGGGCCAAGACCAGCAGCAGCAGTTCCACGTTTCGTCGCGGCTTGGGCATCGTGTCGGCGTGGGTCATTGGCCCCCCTCACAGGTTGGGGTTGGGGACGGCGTGGCGGCCGCACCGGCGGCGGCGGTCTGCGACGCTGTCGGCTTGGGACTGGCCGCGGCGGCGGGCGCCTTGGCGGCGGTGGTTCCCGTAGGCCTGGGAGTGGGCTTGGCCGAGGTGGCGCGGGGAGACGGGGACGCGGTGGCCGTCGGCGAAGCAGTGAGGCACTCGTCCGACGGGGCCGTCGTGCCGGTGCGCTCAAGGTTCTTCACGATGCGCTGGGCGTCGTAGAGATCGCGCGCAGGCACCGTCTGGCGGACGCGCTGCTGCGAGAACTGGGGCAGGGATTCCATCTTAATTTCGGTGACAGCCTCAAGCGTGGACAGCTGAATGGGCCCCAGACGCTGCGAAACGCCATTGAAGATCGCCACCCGCTGGTCGAATTCGCCTATGTAGTACCGGGTCTGCGTCCAGGCGTAGCCCAGCCAGAGACCCACTACGAGGACCACGAGAGCCGCAGCCGCGATGCCGATGGTGACCCAGCGGCGCGGCCGGCGTTCCGGGCCGAGATCCTCGGCCTCGTCGCGCAGCGGTTCGGCCTTGTGGGTGAGGACCGTGGCCGCGCGGCGGGCCACGGTGCGCCCTGCGATGGTGGGAATGGAACCGGTCTCGGCCGCAGTGACGGCCGCACCGACGAGGAGATGGGGGCGTGAGGACAGTTCCTCGCGCAACACCTCTGCCGACAGGTGCTCGCCGAGGTGCGGATCGGTGGTTGCTGTGGGCTCCTTGGATTCAGCCTGCCCGGAGCCCGGGGCGTTGCCTTTGCCGTTTTGGGCGTGGCTGTCCGCCTCTGCATCGTCAGCCTTCGGGACCGCGGTGGCAGTCTCAGGCGCGGATGCCGGTGCCGCCTCGGCCTTATCGTCCGGTGCCACTGTCGCGGTCACGGCGGTCGCGGGCGTGGTGGCGCCTTCCGGTGCGGCGGGTTCCGCGGAAGGCACGATGTCGACGGCGGCGGTCTTGACGTCGTCGACCGTCTCCTCGGCGATTTCCACCATCACCACGGTGACGTTGTCCGGGGCGCCTGCTTCAAGGGTGAGGTCCACGAGGGTTTCCACGCACTCGTGGATGTTCTGGGTTTCGCGGACTGTGCGCTCCACGACGTGCCCGGCCACATAGTTCAGGCCGTCCGAGCACAGCAGCCAGCGTTCACCCGGCTGCACCTCCAGGGTTGCCAGGTCCAGTTCGGGGCTCGCATCGACATCGCCGAGAACCCGCATGAGGACATTTTTGTGGGGGTGGGTTTCGGCCTCTTCGGGGCGGAGCCGGCCCTCATCAATCAGGCGCTGAACGAACGTGTGGTCCACGCTGACCTGTTCGAATTCGCCGTTGCGCAGCCGATAAGCCCGCGAATCGCCGATGTGCGCGAAGTGCAGCTTGCCCTCGGCGAGCAGCAGGGCCGTCACGGTGGTGCCCATGCCGGCGAGTTTGGGGTTGATGTGGACGAGTTCCGACAGGAGGGAATTGGCCGTCTGGATTTCGTCGGCCAGAACGGTTTCGGCGTCGCCGTCGTAGTCGTCCGAGTCCAGGTGGATCATGTCCAGGACGGTGGCCGCGGAGGCCACGTCACCTCCGGCATGGCCCCCCATGCCGTCTGCCACGACGGCAAGGTGACGTCCCACGTAAGCGGAGTCGTCATTCTTCGCCCGGACGCGGCCGACGTCGGACCGTGCGGCGTAGCGCATGATCAGGGGACGCGGAGAGGCTGGCGCCTTCTCCGCGGGAATGTCCGGAGCGGCCATGGCTATGGCCTCAATTCAATGACCGTCTTGCCGATTCTCACGGGTACACCGAGGTCCACGGGAAGGGCCCGGGTGAGCTGCTGGTCGGCCAGATACGTGCCGTTGGTGGAACCGAGGTCCTCAATGAACCAGCGGCTTCCCTGCGGGAACAGGCGTGCGTGCCGGCCGGAGGCGTAGTCGTCCTCCAGCACGAGGGTGGCTTCCTGTGCCCTGCCCAGCAAAATGGGACTCGCTGCCAGGGGAATGGTGCGCCCCTTGAGGGGGCCTTCAGTGACCACCAGTTGGCGGGCCTGCTGTTTGACCGGAGCGGGGGCCGCTTCGGCCAGTTCAGGATTTTTGCGCACCTGCCTCGCCGTGGGGGCGCCCGTGGCTGCCTTTCGGCCGATCATGAGGTCCCGGCGCATGGCGGAAACGATGCTGAAGATCAGGACCCAAAGCAGCAGCAGGAAGCCGAAACGCAGGGCGGTAATGGTCAGTTCGCTCATGGGCGGCCGCCAGTGTTGGCGGGCAGGAGGCGGAAGATGATTTTGGTCCGTCCCATCGTGATGGTGGAGCCGTCGGTAAGCTCCATGCTTCCGGCGACTTTGTGCCCGTTGACGTAGCTGCCATTGGTGGAACCGAGGTCCACCGCAGTGGCGGTGCCGCCGGCAGTCTGGATTTCCAGATGGCGACGGGAAACTCCGGTGTCGTCCACCAGGATGTCGGCTTCTGATGAACGGCCCAGAACGATCGAAGGAGCGTTGAGTGAATACCGCTGGCCGTCGATGTCCAAGACGGGCTGCAGACGGACGGGCTGACGGCTGGGCGCTGCGGGGAGGTTGGCCCGCGGCGCTGCCGCTGCAGGAGCCGATGCCTTCTCGGTCTTGGACGTGATCTCGAAATCGCCGGGACGGTGTGCTTCATCGTGTCGGAACGAGATGCGGACCGGCCCCTGAAGGGTGTAGCCCTGGCTGCGGACGTGGTTGATCACCACATCGCACAGTTCCTCGGCCAGCGGGGTGCCCCATTCCTGGGCCCGCTGGAAGTCGTCGTCACTGAGCAGCACGTCAAAGACATTGGGTGCCAGGGTCCGGCCGGCGGCGACTGTGATGGCCTTGTGGTCAACCTCCCGGCGCAGCCGGCTGGCGATTTCCACAGGTTCGACCTGTGCTTTGGAACCGGTGGAGAAGACGCCGCGGACGGCCTTTTCAATGCCGCGCTCGACTTTGTCCAGCAAGCCCATGGTCCTTCTCCTTTCCTTGCCACTGCGGGCAGTGCGCCTCGTGTAGCTCTATCTGCCACGCACGTCACAACAGAACAGTGAGCCCGACGGTAGCGGGCACCTATACATCCGATACTACTTGCCACCCCTGCGAATGACCTTAATCCACAACGTGCCGGCGCTCAGTTTCGTTCATGCCCGCCTTTCCTTTGTTGCGGTGATCACACCGGTCGATGGGTGATGAGAACGTGATTTCGCCGGTGCCGGTGCGGCCGCGGGGCCCTTCAGCCTGGCTCTCCGCGGGCCGCAAACCCGCCGATTGGCATTTTGCCGTGATTGTCCGTTATGCTTGATCTCGCTGCTTTTACGAGGTTCCAACTCGGGAGTCCGGGGTTGGAATTGAGGAGAAGAAGTTGCGCGCGAGTGGCGGAACGGCAGACGCGCTGGCTTCAGGTGCCAGTGTCCGAAAGGGCGTGGGGGTTCAAATCCCCCCTCGCGCACGCAACAGAAACACCCCGGTCTTCGGACCGGGGTGTTTTTTGTTGTCCAAAGGCCGTTGTTGGGTTGTCCGTGTAAGTGCGCAACCCGCACGCCTCAGGACACGGGGGTCACCAGGGTCCCGTCAGCTGCGAACTGCGCGAGATTCGCAAGCGTGAGTTCCGCCATGGCTGCGCGGGTCTCGTTTGTTCCGCTGCCCAAGTGCGGCAAGAGGACTACGTTGTCCATGGACAGCAAATCCTGTGGAACCTTCGGTTCATCAGCAAAGACATCAAGGCCGGCTCCGCCGAGCCTTCCGTCCAGCAACGCCGCGACCAGGGCCTGCTCGTCCACAACTGAACCCCGGGCGATGTTGATGAGGTAGCCGTTGGGACCGAGCGCCTCGATGACATCATGGTCAACCACGTGCACCGACTCCGGCCCGCCGGCGGCTGCCACAATC
The DNA here is from genome assembly GCF_057655195.1 of Arthrobacter sp. Soil_N43. Classification (NCBI taxonomy): domain Bacteria; kingdom Bacillati; phylum Actinomycetota; class Actinomycetes; order Micrococcales; family Micrococcaceae; genus Arthrobacter; species Arthrobacter sp. Soil_N43. The sequence goes on along the minus strand of NZ_JBDGML010000072.1, from coordinate 71,263 downwards.
AGAACGTCCGCGTTCCTAGCCAGCTCCACCGGCGAGGACGCGTACTCGTACGGTACCCCGGGGGCCTTCTTGCGGTTGTGATAGTTGATGGTGCAGTCGAAGCCCTCGAGCCTGCGGGCAATCACTTTTCCGATCCGGCCAAGGCCCAGAATCCCCACCCGCTTGCCGCTCGCCTTGGTGGCGAGGGGAAAGTTGCCCTTGCGCGCCCAGTCACCCCGGCGGACGTAGCGGTCGGCAGCGCTGGTGCGGCGCAACACGTCCACGTAAAGCGCGACGGCGGTGTCAGCCACGCAGTCGTTCAGGACGTCCGGCGTATTGCTGACGGCGATTCCGCGCTCCGCGGCCTGCCTTGTGTCCGTGGTGTCGTAACCGACGCCGAAGTTCACCACTGCGCGGAGATTTGGCAGAGCCCGCATCAGCTCGGTTCCCACCCCGAAGCGCCCTGACGTGACGGCGACATCAAACGTGTGGCCACGCTGTTCCAGAAATTCGGCCTCGTCTGCCGCGGAAGCGGGTAGCCGCACCGCGCCGTACACGTTGGCCACCGTGTCCTGGACAGTTTGCATGAGTGGTCCTACCTGCAGGACAGCGACGTTGTTGTTCATACCCTGCACAGTAGGTTCGGGCATCCATATGCGTCCAACATGCAATTAGCATTGATCCATGCCGGATGTGTATCGGTAAGTCGAGTTTCGCGGAATTCCGCGGCGGACAGGACCGCGTGCTGCCCGTCACACCGGATAGTCCTGCCCCCTGGGACTCGACGCACGGCTCTGCGGGGCATCCCTCCCCTTGTGGTGCTTTCGGAAGCTCCACTAGCTTGAGTCCAGCGCGGCCCCCAGCTCCCTTTTCACACCTCACAAAGCTGCAGCCTGCCGCGCTCCATTAATCCGGAGGATCCAATGACGTCTTCTTCAACACCCCTGTTTTCCGCATCGGCGGTCAAGTGGCCCGCCCTCGCAGCCGGAGTGCTGCTGGCATTGAGCGGCTGCTCTGTCGCCAATTCCGAAGCGGCGCCCGCGTCCGCAAGTGCACTTCGCGTGGTCCTCGGCCAGGAGCCTCCCACCTTGGAGGCCTGTGAATCGAACCTCACGTCCACCGGTGTGGTGGTGCGCTCCAACGTCACCGAGCCACTCGTCGAGCGGAATCCCCAAACCGGCGAACTTGAACCCCTGCTCGCAACGGAATGGAAGGCCACATCGGACACTGAGTGGACTTTCAAGCTGCGCGAAGGCGTGAAGTTCCAGGACGGCACGCCGTTCAATGCGGAAGCCGCAGCGTTCACCATCAACAGGGCCGTCAACTCCAAGCTGGGCTGCAACGTGGAAGGCTACGTGTTTGGAGACGCCGATCTCAAGGTAAAGGCCGTGGACGCCACAACCCTCACAGTCACGACGCCGGAGCCGGACCCCATCCTCCCGCTGCGGCTGTCCTTCCTGGAGGTGGTGCCGACGTCGACGAGCACCACCGCGAAGGTTCGCGAACCGGTCGGAACCGGCCCGTACAAAATCGAGAGCTGGGAAGCCGGCCAGAAAATTACGCTGACCAGCTGGGATGGCTACTGGGGCGACAAGCCGGCCTACCCCAAGGCCGAGTACCAGTGGCGGTCTGAGAGCTCGGTGCGGGCAGCCATGATCACCAGCGGAGAAGCCGATGTTGCCATGGGCCTCAGCCCTGACGACAACATGGGTGAGCTCGGCATCGATTACCCCAACAACGAGACGGTTGCCCTTCGGATGGAGGCCACCAAGGCGCCGCTGAACGATATCCGTGTCCGCCAGGCGGTGAACTACGCCATCGACAAGGACGGAATCGTCAACTCCCTCTACCAGGGCAAGCACAAGGTTGCGGCGCAGCTGGTGCCCGAGGGCATCGTGGGCCACAACGCGGAGCTGAAGGGGTGGGCATTCGATCTGGACAAGGCCAAGTCGCTCGTCGCTGAGGCCAAGGCCGCTGGCGTGGATACCTCCGCTCAGATCTCACTCGTGGTCCGCAGCGCCCAGTTCCCGAAGATCACCGAACTCGCGCAGGTACTCCAGGAGCAGTTGAGTCAGGCCGGACTGAACGTGAAGCTGAAGATGCTCGAAACCAGCCAGCACCTGACCTACCAGGTTCGCCCGTTCCCGGATGATGAGGGCGCAGTTGCCCTGATGACGCAGCACGGCAACCAGGCCGGCGACGCCGCCTTCACTGTTGACCAGTACATGCTGTCCACCGGCGCGCAAAGCTACTTCGGCACTCCGGAATTTGACGCCATGATCAAGAAGGCGGATGCGGCGTCCGGCGATGCGCGAAAGAAGGGCTTCGAGGACATCTTTGCCTACCAGAACGACAAGGTTGTCCAGTTTGCCCACATCTCCCACCAGACCGGCATCATCGGCAAGTCCAAGTCCGTGAACTACACGCCGAACTCCTCCAGCGGCGACGAGCTCCGTGTCTCGGAAATGACCCCGGCAAGCTAGCCCGGGTCTCCAGGAAAAAAGAAGGACAGCCATGCTGATCTACTTGAGAAAGCGGATAATCTCCAGTGCTCTGCCGCTGGTGGTGGTCATTGTCGGGGTCTTCGCACTCGCACGGATGACCGGAAACCCGGCCAGCCTGTATCTGCCCCTGAACGCCACCCAGCAGATGCGGGATGACTTCACCGCACGCAACGGCCTGGACCAGCCTCTGCTGGTGCAGATGGCGGACTACTTCGGCGGGGTGCTGAAGCTCGACTTCGGCCAGTCCCTCCGGACGGGGCAGGACGCTGCCGCCATGGCGCTGCGTGCCTTCCCCGCAACCTTGCAGCTGGCAGCCACCACCATGGTGCTGGCCGTGTTGCTGGCGCTGCTGGTGGGTTGCTGGGCCGCGCTGAAGCCGAACGGCGTTGCCGACCGCATCTCAAGTTTCGTCTCCATGGCCGCCGCGTCGATTCCTGATTTCTGGCTCGCCATCGTGGGCATCTGGGTCTTCGCCATAACCCTGGGCTGGCTCCCGACCTCCGGTGTGTCGGGGGCCGGCGCCTGGGTCCTGCCGATTGCGACCCTGCTGCTCAGGCCATTCGGCGTCCTGGTCCAGATCGTCCGCGGATCCATGGTCTCTGCTCTCTCGGAGCCCTACATCAAACTGGCGCGCAGCCGCGGCGCAGGCGAGCTGCGCGTGGTCACCCATCACGCCCTGCGCAACGCAGCGGCTCCGGCCCTGACAGTGGCGGGTGACCTGACGGTGGGTTTGGTGAACGGAGCCGTGGTGGTGGAAACCATCTTCGGCTGGCCCGGGATCGGAAAACTCATGATCGATTCCATCCTGCAACGGGACTTCGCCGTGCTGCAGGCCGCCGTGCTGCTCACCGCAGTGGCGATCTTTGCATTGAACATCCTGATTGACATGGGCTACGCGCTGCTTGATGCACGAGTCCGCCCCGTCACGGCAAAGGCTTAGGAGTAGCCATGAAGACTTCATCGACTGAACCGGCGGCACCGGACCAGGTTGCAGCGGCAGGGCAGCCGCAGCCTGTCAAGGAGAAGCCCGTCAAGGCTAAGAAGGACGGGAACCTTAGCCTCCTCCGGCTCCTGCTGAAGGACCGCTTTGCCACGGTGTCCGCGCTGCTTCTGGTGATGATCGGGCTCACCGCCCTCGTCGGCCCCGCCCTGATGGGCGACCTGGCAACCAAACAGAACCTCCTCTTCGCCAACAAGGCACCCTTTTCCCTGGCCTATGGCTGGGAGTACTTTCTGGGCAGTGATTCCCTGGGGCGGAGCATGCTCGCGCGCCTGGTCGTCGCCAGCCGCACCACGTTCTCCGTGGCGCTGCCCGCCGTCGCCGTCGCCCTCGTGGCCGGTTCCCTCTGGGGAGTCTGGGCCGGCTACCACCGCGGCTGGCGTGAAAACGTGTCGATGCGCATTGCCGACGTCATCATGAGCTTCCCGTCCCTGCTGCTCGCCGTCGTCGTGCTGTATGTCTTCAGCCCCAGCGCCGGAAACATCGTGCTGATCCTCGCGCTCACCCGGATCCCCATCTACCTGCGCACGGCCCGCGCCGAATCCGCGGAGCTGCAAAGCAGGACTTTCGTGGACGCTGCCCGGACCTTTGGTGCCAGGCCGAACGCCATTATCGGCCGCCACGTCATCCCCGTGGTGCTGCCGACGCTCCTCACGCTGGCCACGCTCGAATTCTGCTACGTCATGCTGGCTGAGTCGTCCCTGAGCTTCCTCGGCATCGGGATCCAACCGCCGGACGTCAGCTGGGGCCTGATGGTTTCCCAGGGCAGGCAGTATCTGCAGACTGCATGGTGGCTGTCGATCTTCCCTGGCGTAGCAATCGTGCTCACCACCATTGCCGCCAACGTCCTCGCGGCCTGGTTGCGCATCGCCACTGACCCGGTCCAGCGCTGGCGGCTCGCTCTTCCCCGCAAGCGCCTCATTGCCCGCATTCCAGTCAAGGAGGCAAAGCCGTGAAAACTGCTGCCCAGACCGTGCTCCCCGGAAAGACCCGGCCGCAAGATGTCGTTCTCAGTGTCAGGAACCTGGCTGTGGACATCCGTACTTACCGCGGAACTGTCCGGGCCGTCAACGGCGTGGGCTTTGAGGCCCGTGCAGGGGAGACCCTGGCGCTGCTCGGAGAATCCGGTTGCGGAAAATCCATGACGGCCAAGGCCCTCGCCGGAATCATGGACCCGGTCTGCGACCTGGCCGGCGGGGAGATCGTCCTCAACGGAACAGACTTGGCCGCCCTCACGCCCAAGGAACGGCTCAAGTTTGCCGGGCCGGAGCTTGGAATCGTCTTCCAGGACGCGCTGACGGCCCTCAATCCCGTCTATACCGTGGGGACACAGCTCGGCGAGGCTTTCAGGATCCATCAGGGACTCAGCGCCAGGGAAGCCAAGGTCCAGGCAATTGAGCTGATGAAACGCGTGGGAATTCCCGAACCCCAATCCCGGGTCAATTCCTATCCCCACCAGTTCTCCGGCGGTATGCGCCAGCGCATCCTGATCGCCATGGCCGTGGCCCTGAACCCCCGCCTGCTGATCGCGGACGAACCCACCACGGCACTCGACGTGACGGTCCAGGCGCAGATCATGCAGCTCCTGCGCAAGCTCCGGGAGGAGGGCCAGATGGCCGTAGTGCTGATCACCCACGACCTGGCGGTTGTTGCGGAGGAAGCAGACTCGGTGGCGGTGATGTACGCCGGAAACGTGGTGGAGAGCGGACCGGTTTCCGAGGTCTTCAGCGATCCGCGGCATCCCTACACGAAGGGGCTGCTCGAGTCCGTGCCCGTCCACGTGGAGCGCGGCGCCCACCTGCAGTCGATCGCGGGCAGCCCCCCGGAGCTCCATGACATCCCCTCCGGCTGCGTCTACCAGTCCCGGTGCCCGCTCGTGCAGGACATCTGCAGGGCCGAGCGTCCCCGGCTGCTGCCGGTGAATGGAAGCGCCGCCAACAACCACTCCGAGACCCTGCCGTCCCGGCCGGGCCGGGCCACAGCCTGCCACTTCAGCGAGGAGTTAAACAATGCCTGAGCCCCTTTTGCAGATCGATGGTTTGTGCAAGACGTTCCATGTGGCCAAGAGCGCCAGCGGCAACACCCGTCTCAAGGCCTTGGATGGGATCAGCCTGACGGTGGGCCGCGGGGAAACGCTTGGCCTCGTAGGCGAGTCGGGCTGCGGCAAATCCACCCTGGCCCGGACCCTCATGATGCTCGAGACACCGGATGAGGGAACCGTGACCTTTGAGGGAACGAACCCGTTCGGTCTCCGCGGAAAGGAACTGCTGAGCTGGCGGCGCAGGGTCCAGATGGTGTTCCAAGACCCGTTTGCCTCCCTTAACGCGCGCATGAGCGCCGGCGACATCGTCTCCGAGCCCTGGGCCACCCACCGGAGCCTTTACCCGTCGCCGCGTGAGCGCCAAGCGCGGGTGGGTGAGCTGCTCCAGATGGTGGGGTTGCGTCCATCGGATGCCCGTAAATCCCCGCAGGAGTTTTCCGGCGGCCAGCGCCAGCGCATTGGCATTGCCCGCGCGCTGGCCCTCAACCCCGACGTCATCATCCTGGATGAACCGGTTTCCGCCCTGGATCTTTCCGTCCAGGCGCAGGTCCTCAACCTGCTCAATGACATCCAGCAGGAACTCGGCGTCTCCTACATCTTCATTTCCCACGACCTGACCGTGGTGCGGCATGTGGCCGACCGCGTGGCCGTCATGTACCTGGGCAGAATCATCGAAACGGGAAACACCGAGGAAGTTTTCGACCACCCGCGGCACCCCTATACGGCTGCGTTGATGTCAGCCTCACCGAAGCTCGACGTCACAGGCGCGACGCGGGACCGCATCGTCCTCAAAGGTGAGCTGCCCTCCCCGCTGGACCCGCCGTCGGGCTGCCGTTTTCGTACAAGGTGCTGGAAAGCCCAGGACATCTGCTCCGACGTGGCGCCCGAGCCGCGCGTGACTGCTGGCGAAGACGGGGCACTGCACCTGGCCGAATGCCACTTTCCACTTGAAACCATCAAGGGCCTCACAGCCGCCACAACCACCGCCGGGTGACGGGCCCGGAGTATGCGCTCATTGCCGGGGTGATCTTCCTGGCCGCCTGCCTGCAGGCCTCGACGGGCTTCGGTATGGGCATGCTCGCCGCGCCGGTGGTGGCCATGGTGGATCCGACCCTGTTGCCAGCCACGCTCATCCTCCTCGCACTGCTCGTGACCATCCTCGTGACTGTCCGTGAGCGGCAGCACCTGGATCTCCGCGGGACCGGCTGGGCCCTCATGGGCCGGATCCCCGGAAGCTTCCTGGGAGCGTGGCTTGTGGCGGTGCTGTCCAAGGAAGGACTGGCGTGGATTGTTGTGGTGGTGGTCCTCACCGGCCTGGTGCTTGCCCTCAAGGGGTGGGCACCCAGGCCCGTCCGGGTCAACCTCATCGCGGCCGGTGCAGCCTCGGGCATCATGGGCACCGCAACATCCATCGGCGGACCTCCGATGGCCCTGGTGTGGCAGGGGCATCAGGGATCGCGACTGCGGGGCACGATGAGCGCGTTCTTCATGGTCGGATCGGCAATTTCGCTGGCGTCGCTGGGAGTCGCAGGCGCCGTGACTGCCGAAATACTGACCCTCGCGCTGTGGATGGTGCCTGCGGTGCTGGGCGGGTATCTCGCCTCGCGCTTCGTGAACCGCTTCCTGAACGCCGCCCGCCTGAGGATGCTGGCGCTGGGGGCGTCCGCCCTGGGAAGCCTGCTGTTGACGGGGCAACTGGCCCTGGCCGCCATGCAGCCCTAACGGGCCTGGCGGGGACGCCACAGACCCTGACGTCCCCAGCCCAGCCGCCCGTCCTAGTCTCTGGACACCACGTTAAACAGCGCCCGGCCTTCCGCCAGCCTCCTGATGTTGGCGGCAATGTCGGCTGCCCGGCGTTCGAACGTGATCCGCGCATGCCCGGAGTGGTGCGGGGTGAGGACGGTATTGGGCAGGGACGCGAACGGCAGCTCCGCCGGAGGCACCACCCCGTCAGCAGGGGAACCCCACCACACGTCGATGCCCGCCCCGGCGATGCGCCGAGACTGCAGGGCATCGAACAACGCGTGCTGGTCCACCACCGGCCCCCGCGCGACGTTAATAAGGAGTGAAGTGGTCTTCATGGCTGCCAACTCCGCTGCGCCGATCATGCCCCTCGTGGAAGCGTCCAAAGGCGCTGTGACAACCACGACGTCGGACGAGGCCAGCAGCTCCGGGAGCTGGTGGTTGCCGCCCACCCAGCTGAGCGCCACTCCATCCGGAATGTTGGCATCCGGGTTCCTCCGGACGGCGCGCACATCCATGCCGAGGACGCCGGCCATCCGCGCCACTTCGGCCCCGATGGAGCCCATGCCTACCAGTCCCATGGTCATTCCCGCGAGGGTCGGGTGGAAAGGAACATCCGAATCGGTGGCAATGGTTTTCCAACTGCCCCTGCGTACGGCCCTGTCAGCCGCCAGAACATTGCGGGACAGCATCAGCGTGACCATCAGGACGTGTTCTGCAATGGGCCGCGCATGATGGAACGTGTTGGCAACAACAGCCCCCGGGGGCAGCCCCGGAAAGGAGATCTTGTCGTAGCCGGCCCCCGTGACGTGCACCAGGTTCAGCCTGGCGGCGGCGGCCGCCTGCTGCAGGCTCAGAGAGGAACAAACGACGACGTCGGCACCCGCCAGCGCGTCCAGCTGGCGATCGGGGGTCCAAGCCGCCGCCATGTCCCAGTGGTGCGCGCCGCCGTCGTGCTTTAACAGATCCTCAAAACGGCTGATGATGGGGTCGGTGACCACGATCCTCAGGCTCTTTGGTGAGGGGTCCGGAGTGCTCACCAGCGGGGGCTCTGAAGCTCATAGGAAGGGTCCAGCCTTTTCATGTATCCGGTGTCATCCCGGCTCCTGATCCCGCACTCCAGGTACTGGCGGTGGAGGCGCTCGAGGGCGTCGCGGTCCAGTTCGATTCCCAGCCCGGGTCCTGTGGGGACCTTCACGGCTCCGTTGTCGAAGGCGAAAGTTCCGGCACGGACGATGTCCTCTTGCGGATCCTTCCACGGCCAGTGCGTGTCGCACGCGTAGTCGAGGTTCGGTGTCGCGGCCGCAAGATGGACCATCGCGGCGAGGCTGATGCCGAGATGGGAGTTGGAGTGCATGGACAAGCCCAGGCCGAAGGTGTCGGTGATGCCGGCCAGGGACTGGGAGCGGCGCAGGCCGCCCCAGAAATGGTGGTCCGAGAGGATGACATCCACGGCACCTGCCGCAACGGCTGGGGCAACGTCGGAAAAACTGACGACGCACATGTTCGTGGCGAGCGGCATCCCCACCTCGCGCCGGACGGCGGCCATTCCCTCAATGCCGGGGGTGGGATCCTCGAGGTACTCCAGGATGCCGTCGAGCTCCTTGCCCACCCGGATGGACGTATCCACGGTCCAGGCCCCGTTGGGATCAATCCGGAGTGGCATTGCCGGGAATTCGGCCCGAAGTGCTTTGACGGCGGCAACTTCCTCCTCGGGGGCGAAGACACCGCCCTTGAGCTTGAGTGCCGAGAAACCGTATTCGTCCACCATCTTCCGGGCCTGCCGAACGATTCCGGCCGGATCCAGCGCCGGACCCCACGAATCGTCGTCCCGGCCCGGGTGTCCTGACCATTTGTAGAACAGGTAACCGCTGAACTGCACGACGTCACGGACGGCGCCGCCGAGAAGATCGCTGATTGGACGGCCAAGCAGCTTTCCTTGGATATCGAGGGCAGCGACGTCGAAGGCCGACAGGACACGGTCCGTGGTGCTGGAACCGGTCACCATTCCGCTCATGCCATGGCCGCCCCGGACCTGATCGTGTAGGAGTGCCGCTGCTGTCCGGCTCCGGAGTTCATTGATGTTGAAGACATCGGTGCCGGGAAGGGCCGCAGCTGCCGCTTGAAGGCGTGCCACGTGGCCGGCGTCTCCGTAGGTTTCGCCCACCCCGCTGACGCCGGAATCCGTATGGACTTCCACGATGGCCCGCAGCGCATAGGGTTCATGGACACCAACGGTGTTCAACAGTGGCGGGTCCTTGAATGCCACCGGCGTGATGGTGACGTTCGTGATGCTCACCTGGTCGAGGTGTTCTGCCTGCTCGTTCACGGGGTTCACTCCGGTGTGCTCCTAGCTGCTGGATGGTTTCTCAAGGGGCGTTTAGATGACCATAATGGGAGCAATTGATCCAGGTCCAAGCCAATTAATGCACTCGATCATCCATGAAAGGTATCGATGTTTACCTTGCCCCAACTGGAGGCCTTTGTTGCCGTCGCTGAAGAACTGCATTTCGGTGCCGCAGCAGAGAGGCTCAACATGACGCAGCCTCCCTTGAGCCGGCAGATCCAGATCCTGGAGAAGAAGCTCGGAACGCAGCTCTTTGGCCGCACCAGCCGCAAGGTTGAGCTGACATCGGCGGGAGCAATGCTGCTGCCCCGGGCGAGGCAGATCCTGGACCTGTGCATCAAAACTGAGCTGGATGTGCGCAGGGTTTCCTCGGGTGAGGCGGGAGCCATCACCGTGGGCTACACGGCGATCGCCGGCCAAAGTGCGCTGCCGCTGTTGCTGCGCCGGGCGGCCGACAGCATGCCCGGCGTGTCGTTCATGCTGCGGGAACTCGTGTCCACCGACCAGATGGACGGCCTGGTGAAGGGCAGCGTGGACCTTGGACTCTTGAGGCCGATTGTGGCCCGCCCGGGGATCGTGTCGCGGCCCCTCATGAAGGACCGTTTGGTCGTGGCTCTTCCCGCCGGGAGCTCACTGCTTGGAGGCATGCCCATCAAGGAAGGCGCCCCGCTGCCCTTGGGGAAACTGGATCGACTTCCCCTGCTGATGTACTCCACGAAGGAAGCCAGGTACTTTCATGATCTGGTGCTCCGCCTGTTCGCCAGCGCCGGCGCCCACGCGAACATCACCCAGTACGCCAGCCAGATTCCGGCGCTCCTCGCCTTTGTCCAGGCGGGGCTGGGAGTCACGCTGGTGCCGGCGTCCGCCATGGCCTCGGCACCGGCGGGGGTGGACTTCCACGAAATCGACGGGAGCCACGGCATTCAGGAGCTCAACCGGGTGGACCTTGAGCTGGCCTGGAACGAAGAGACGGCGAACCCCGCAGTCAGGCGGCTGCTCGAGCTGATCGACTCCGAGGGGTTGGGCGTGTCCGAGCCGGACAGCTAGCCGGAAGGTTACTTTGACCCGACGGCGGCCAGCGGGGACTGTGCCTCCTGGGAAGTCTCCACTTCATCCCGCCGCTCCGCTGCGACTCCTGCGCCGGGCGCCTTGCGCTCCTTCAGGAAGTACACGAGTCCGGCGGCCAGGGTGGATGCCGCGGCAAGGGCGAAGAGTCCCGGCACCACGCTGCCGGTCTGCTCCTTGATGATGCCGAATCCGAAGGGCGCCACGAAGCCGCCCAGGTTTCCGAGCGAATTGATGATGGCGATGGCCGGAGCCAGGACCAGCGGATGCAGTGCGGACTGGGGGATCGTCCAGAACAGCGGCGAGGCGCTCTTGAAGCCCATGGCCGCGATGGCCAGGAAGACGAGGGCAAAGACCGGGGAGGCGATAGCGGCAGCGAAGGTTCCGACGGCGGCCACGAGGAGCGCGGCGACCAGAAGCGGGCGCTTGGACTTGGCTTTGTCCTGCCATTTCGCTGCGAAATACATGGCGAAGACGGCACAGACCCAAGGAATGGAGGAGAGGAAGCCGACGCTCAGGTCCGTGGTGCCAGGGATCTGTTTGACGATGCTGGGCAGCCAGAACGTGTTTGCGTAGATGGACAGCTGCACCGAGAAGTAGATGCCGCACAGCAGAAGAATCTGAGGGTTGAGCAGCATCTTCCAGCGGTTGACCTTGCCGCCGTCAGCCTTGGTGTGCTGGGCATCCTCCTGGTCGATCGCACTGGTCAGTGCCGACTTCTCGGCAACTGTGAGCCACTTGGCATCCTGGATTTTGGCATCGAGGAAGAAGAACACAGTGACGCCGACGACGACGGAGAGTGCTCCTTCGAAACCGAACAGCCACTGCCAGCCGCGCAGGCCGAGGACGTCATGAAGACTCAGGAGCAGCCCGGCGATGGGACCGGAAAGGGCCGCCGCCACCGATGAGCCTGCGATGAAGATTGCCGTGGCCTTGCCCCGTTGGCCTGCCGGAACCCAGCGGGCAAAGTAGAAGATGACGGCGGGGAAGAACCCGGCTTCGGCAGCACCCAACAGGAAGCGCAGAACGTAGAACATCGTCTCGTTCTGGACAAACGCCATCAGGAAGGACACGATGCCCCAGCTGACCATGATCCTGGTCAGCCAGACCTTGGCGCCGTACTTCTCCATCATCACGTTGCTGGGAAGCTCGAAAATGGCGTAGGCAATGAAGAAGAGTCCCGCACCGAATCCGTAGGCCGCAGCGCCGATCCCGACGTCGGCCTGCAGGTGGTCCTGGGCGTAGCCGATGTTGGACCGGTTCAGCTGGTTGCATACCAGCATGACCAGCATGATCGGCAGCACCCGCCGGAAAAACTTCTTGGTGGCCGAAGCCAGATCCGTGACAGCGGTGTCTACAGACTGCATGGGGGAATCCTCTTTGATAGATCAGCAAGCTCACGCTGCGGGGATGACGGCGAAGCCGTGTGCTCCTCGCCACAGCACCTCTTAACTGTGACAGTTGCATTCATGCACGTCCAACACGAATGTTGCATTGCGTGATACCCACGGAGACTGATTCCCCAGAGAAGGCCTGGGGGCCTTCCTTCACCCTCCCGCTTTACCGTCCTGCGCGGAGCCGGCGACGGGAATTGGCGAGGTGGCTGCGCATGGCCGCGGCTGCGGAGGGCCCGTCCCCGTCGGCAATTGCGGCATAGATCGAGCCGTGCTCGTGGACGACCTGATCGAAGTGGTCCCTTGCATAGTGCTCGACGCCGGTCATCAGCCGGGTCCGGGGCATGGCAATCATCGTCTGGCCCAGGGAAGCAAGGCAATCCGAGTAGAAGGGGTTTCCGGAGGCTGCGGCGACGGCGCGGTGGAAGTCATAGTCGGATTTCATGGCGTGTGCGGGATGTTCCACACTTGCCGTGAAGTCGTCGAGCGCCTTCTGCAGGACCTTGAGCTGGCGGTCGGTGCGGTTCGTGGCGGCCAGGATGGCGGCTTCAGCTTCCACCCCGATCCGGAACTCTAGCAGGTGGAGACGGTCCTCCATGGTGACAACAGGCCTGGTGACCTGTCCCGCCGTCGGCCCCTCGGGGGGCGGGGTCAGCGCAAAGCTGCCCCGCCCGCGTTCGGTTTCCACGAGTCCTTCGGCCTGGAGCCGCGTGAGTGCGGATCGGACCACGGTCCGGCTCACCCCGAACTCGTTGATCAGGGTGTTTTCGCTCGGAAGCTTGTCCCCGGGCTGGATGACGCCGTCGACGATGCGGGCGCGAAGGTCGGCGGCGAGGTCCGCGGTCAGGTTCCGGGTCATGGGTTCAAGATTACGCGCCGAACTCCACGGTCTCCGTGGTCCAGGCACGTGCCTGGTCGCTGAACGTCACGCCGAGTCCGGGGCGGTCCGGAACCATCATGCGGCCGTTCTTCGTTTCGAGGCGCTCGTTGAACAGCGGGTCGAGCCAGTCGAAGTGCTCCACCCAGGGCTCGCGGGGATAGGCAGCGGCGAGGTGGAGGTGGATTTCCATGGCGAAGTGCGGGGCCAGTCCCAGGCCGCGCTCGTCCGCCAATGCGGCCAGGCGGAGGAACTGGGTGATGCCGCCGACTCGCGGGGCGTCGGGCTGGATGATGTCGCAACCGTTGGCGTTGATGAGGCCCTTGTGCTCGGCCACGGAGGCGAGCATTTCGCCGGTGGCGATGGGCGTGTCCAGGGCTTGGGCGAGATGGGCGTGGCCTTCGAAGTCGTAGGCGTCCAGCGGTTCTTCGATCCAGATGAGGTTGAATTCCTCGAGCTGGCGGCCCATGCGCAGGGCCGTGGCGCGGTCCCACTGCTGGTTGGCGTCCACCATGAGGGGGACGTCCCAGCCGATGTGCTCACGGATGCCGGCCACGCGGCGCAGGTCCTCTTTGCTGTCGGGGAGTCCGACCTTGATCTTGATGCCGCCGATTCCTTCTTCGATCGACTGCGTCGCGCGGGCCTTGACCTCGTCCAGGGTGGCGTTGAGGAATCCTCCCGAGGTGTTGTAGGTCTGCACGGAGTCGCGGTAGGAGCCCAGCAGCTTCGCGAGCGGGAGCCCGGCGCGCTTGGCCTTGAGGTCGTAGAGCGCGATGTCGATGGCGGCGAGGGCCTGCGTGGCCACGCCCGACCGGCCTACAGAGGCGCCGGCCCAGAGCAGCTTGGTATAGATCTTGCCGATGTCATTGGGGTCTTCGCCGATGATTCCTTCGGCAACTTCCTTGGCGTGGGCGTACTGGGCGGGTCCGCCGGCGCGCTTGGAGTAGCTGAAGCCGAGGCCGGTGTGGCCCTGTTCTGTGGTGATCTCTGCGAAGAGGAAAACCACCTCTGTCATGGGCTTTTGGCGGCCGGTGAAGACCTTGGCGTCACTGATCGGAACGGCCAGTGGAAGCCTCGCGGTGGAAAGTTTGACATGGCGGACGAGATCTACGGTGCTCATGGATGCTCCTCGAAAGCAGAAGGGTGGGCTGCGTCGCCCTCTCACTTAGAGTACAAGCTGACAACTTGTATTACAAGTGCTGTCCGCGGGAGTAGTTAGGGAGCGGCGGGAGGAGGTCAGCATCTGAAGTAGTTGTTTCGTTGTGGTTGTTGGCGGGGGTCGATGTGGGGTGGTGGTTTGAACCAGGGCACACCGTTCTTGACCTGGATGTGCCACTGTTCCTTGTGGATGAGGTGGTGGTGGGCGGAGCAGAGCAAGGTCCCGTTGTCGGTGCTGGTGGTGCCGCCGTGTGACCAGTAGGTGGTGTGGTGGGCTTCGCACCACGGTGCGGGGATGGTGCAGTTGGGGAATGCGCAGCCTTGGTCGCGGGCGGTAATGGCTTTGCGGATGTGCGGCGGGAAGATCCGGGTAGTGCGGCCGACGTCCAGGATGCGTCCTTCGCTGCCGAGCAGGACCGGGATGATGTCCGCGTCGCAGGCGATTTTGCGTACGGTGGCGGCGTTGATGGGTCCGGTGAACGTGAACGACCCGGTGCCGCCCTGGGCGCCGTGCCCGCCGGCGGCTGCGGCCGTGGGTCGGTTCGATGCAGTGCTGCGGTCGGTGGTGCGGTGGCAGGGTCCTTGGCTCGTTTCGCGTTCGAGGCGGTCCAGGAGGTCGAGATAGTCGATGGTGACCATGACCTGGGGCCGGAGCCCGCCGGCCGTGGGGAGTGCATCGGTGGTGAGGGCTGCTTTGCAGGCGCCGACCAGTCCGTCCAGGTGCCGTTGCGGGCGGGTCCGGCGGTCCAGGTCAACGTCCGCCGGCGAATCCCAGCCGGCGGTGCTGGTACGGGGGTTGGTGGCGGTGTTCATCACGGTCAGGAGGGGTTCGAACTGATCGGGGGTGGCGAAGATTTCCAGGTGGTGGAGCCCGTGCCGGGTCGGCCGAATGAAGGCGCCTTGCCGGCGGCGGAGCTCTTCTTCGCTGGGTTCGGGCCCGTCCTGGTCGAGCCCGTTGATCCAGCGCCGGGCGATTTTGGACAGGTAGTCGGTGTCGTTCTCGGCCGCGGTGCGGGTCAGGACGTGTTCCATCCGAGCCACGGCTTCGTCCGGGGCGTGGTGCCGGACCTGGTCCAAGGCGAGGGTGATGATGGTGGCGGGTTGGGAGGCGATGGTCCCGGCAGCCAGGGCTGCGCCGAGTTCTTCGCGTTCGGCCGGTTCGGTGTGGCCGGTGAACCCGGTCCGGGGCAGCACCGAGTCGGCGAGGGCGATCCGGCGCCGCGCCTCCCGGCTGCTGATCCGCAGCCTGCCCCGCAGGAACTCCTCCGCGTTCCGGAACCCGTCATCAGCCGGATCCGGTTCGGCCGCGGCCGGCCAGCCGTTCGCATTTGGGGCACTTTCGACCGCTTCCGCGCCCCAACCGGTGACCCAGCCAACCGCGGCACCGGAGCCCGAGCCAGACCGCGCAGCCAGTGTCGCATCTCGTCGGCTCCGGTTCACCGCCCCGGCCGCGACCACCTGCAAATACTCAACAGCGCGGGAGGCGTCCTCCACCTTGGCGGCGAAGTCAGCGGCCTCACGGAAACCCATCAGCGCGGCGTCCGCGGCCGCCGTCGAACACACACCCTGCAACAGCTCAAGGCCCCGGGCAAGACCACCGGAACCGCCGCCGTCGGCCGCTAAGTCAGACCCGAAAGCAGCCGCCAACCCAGCTAACTGCGCCGTCCCGGCGGGGACACTACGGAGCCCGCGGAAGCGCGCTTCGGGAAGAACAGCGGCACCGGGCAACACCGCCCACGGCCCTGCGCCTCCTGCCGCATCTTCCCCCATCGCTTCCATGGCTAAACTCTGCCAAAGGGGGCTGACATTATGAGCTACCCGACCGCCCAGGCGACCACTAGCAGCGCCCCGACGCTGAGCAGCGTGGTGCAGAGGATCACGTCCCTGGCCACCGTCATGCCCCTGCCATACGGGGAAGCGAAGAGGAACACGTTCTGGGCTGTCGGGAGGGCGGCCATGATGACGCTCGCCAGGAGGTGCTGGCCTTCGAGGCCGAAAACGAACTTGCCCAGCACCCAAACGACCAGCGGCATGCCAGCGATCTTCAGGAACGTCGCCACGATGGTTTCAACGCGCCCATCGCCCTCTTGCAGGGGTGCTTTCCCGGCCAGGGAGAGGCCAAAGGCCAGCAGCACCATGGGAACCGCGCCACCGGCGAGCATGTCGATGGGCTTCTGCAGGAGGTCCGGGGCGCTCCAGCCGGTCAGGGCAACAACTGCGCCGAGTGCGGAGGCGATGATCATCGGGTTGGCGAACGGTTGGACCAGCATCCTTTTCCACGAAATCCTGGCTCCGGCGGACAGCCCCAGAACCGTCAAGTAGAACGGAGCCAGAACCAGGATCTGCACCAGCAGAACAGGAGCCACGTGCTGGGCCGTTCCCACGGCGTACAGCGAGACCGGAATGCCGATGTTGTTGGCGTTGGCATAGCTGCTGGCCATGGCACCCACCGCAGTTTCCGCGACAGGCCGGCGGAAAAACAGGAAGCTCATGAGGCAATAGAGAAGCCCCACAATCGCTGCCGACAGGAGCGCGAGTGGGGCATCCGTTCCGAGAGCTGCCCGGATGTCACTCCCAGCCACTACGGTGAAGAGCAGGGCCGGGTTGGTGACGTAGAACGCGGTGCGGGTCAGAGCACCCTGGACTTCCGGTCCCAGAATCCTCAGGCGGGCCGCGATGTAGCCAACGGCTATGACGGCGGAAACTATGAGTATTCCGGAGACGACGCCGCCCAAGCCTGAGCCCTTCTATTCAAAAGTATTGCCGGGTTCCGCACGGCCGGCTCCTGTTGCGGGGGAGGTCCGGCCGTGCGGAAGATGGTGTTAGCGCACCAAGCAGGGGCGCTTCGGGTCGAAGGACCAGCCGTCGATGTAGTACTGCATGCCGATGCTGTCGTCGCGGGCGTCGAGGCCGTGCTGCAGATACAGCTCGTGTGCCTTGCCCAGGGCGTCCCGGTCCAGTTCGATGCCGAGACCTGGTGCATCGGGAACCTCGATGGCGCCGTTCCTGATCTGCAGCGGGTCCTTGGTGAGGCCTTGGCCGTCCTGCCAGATCCAGTGCGTGTCCAGCGCCGTGATCTCGCCCGGTGCGGCCGCGCCGGTGTGCGTGAACATGGCAAGTGAGATGTCGAAGTGGTTGTTAGAGTGCGAGCCCCACGTGAGGCCGAACTCGTTGCACAGCTGCGCAACCCTCACAGAACCGTGCATGGTCCAGAAGTGCGGGTCTGCCAGTGGGATGTCGACGGCGTTGCTGCGGATTGCGTGCGACATTTCGCGCCAGTCCGTGGCGATCATGTTGGTGGCCGTCTTCAGGCCGGTGGCACGGCGGAATTCCGCCATGACTTCGCGCCCCGAGAAGCGCCCTTCCGCCCCGCAGGGATCCTCGGCGTATGCCACCACTCCCTGCATCCGCTTGCCGAGCCTGATGGCCTCCTCAAGGAGCCAGCCGCCGTTCGGATCAAGGGTGACGCGGGCTTCGGGGAAGCGCTTGGCGAGTGCCGTAGCAACGTCCACTTCGTCGTCGCCGGACAGCACGCCGCCCTTGAGCTTGAAATCGCTGAACCCGTAGCGCTCCTGGGCGGCTTCGGCCAGGGCAACCACCGCTGCGGGGGTCATGGCCTCCTGCCGGCGCAGCCGCTCCCAGCGGTCAGCCGGTGCATCCTCGACCAGGTACGGCAGGTCCGTCCGGCGCCGGTCGCCGACGAAAAACAGGTAGCCGAGCATCGGGACCGAGCTGCGCTGCTGTCCGTCGCCGAGCAGCTCCGCGACCGGGACTCCGAGGAACTGGCCGTGGAGGTCCAGCAGGGCCGATTCGACCGCGGTGACGGCGTGGACGGTGGTGCGGAGGTCGAAGGTCTGCAGCCCGCGGCCGCCTGCGTCGCGGTCGGCAAACTCCGCGGCGATCTCCCGCAGCAGGGACCGGTAGCGGGCCACCGGCTTGCCGGTGATGAGGGTTCCGGCTTCCTCGATGGTGGTGCGGATCTTCTCGCCGCCGGGGACCTCGCCAAGGCCGGTGCGGCCATCCGAATCGGTCACGATGACCACGTTGCGGGTGAAGAACGGCCCGTGGGCACCGCTGAGGTTCATCAGCATGCTGTCGTGGCCCGCGACCGGAACGACCTCCACGCGGGCGACGGTTGGCTGGGCGCTCATGCGTTGACCTCTTCTTTTTCTTCGGCATCGGCCTGGACAACCGTGCCGTCGATGCGGCGGTTGAGGTGCCAGGGGTTGGTGTCCTGCAGTGGTGTGGGCAGGAGTTCCTGGGGCATGTTTTGGTAGGCGACGGGCCGGAGGAAGCGGTTGATGGCGAGGGTTCCGACGGAGGTGGTTTTGGTGTCGGAGGTGGCGGGGAAGGGGCCGCCGTGGACCATGGCGTGGCCGACTTCGACGCCGGTGGGCCAGCCGTTGACGATGATCCGGCCGACCTTTTGCTCGAGCGCTGGGATGAGGGGCGCGGCGGTGGGGTAGTCCTCTGCGGTGAGTTGCAGGGTCGCGGTGAGCTGGCCTTCGAGGCGGTGGATGGCGTCGAGGAGTTCGTCGGTGGTGGTGTAGCGGATGACCAGGGACGCGGCGCCGAAGATCTCCTGGTGGAGGACCTGGTTGGTGACGAAGTCGCGGACCTGGGTGCCGAAGATCGTGGGAGCAGGCGCGTTCTTCGTTGCACCTTCGGTGCCTTTCCCGACGACGTCGACGCCGGCTGCGTTGCCGAGCGCTTCGGCGCCGGCGTTCCAGGACCCGGCGATGCCTGCGGTGAGCATGGTCTGCCCGGTGCAGGCGGAGACGGCGCGGCCGACGGCGGCGGCGAGTTTGTCGCCTGCCTCGCCGGCGGGGGCGAAGAGCAGGCCGGGGGAGGTGCAGAGCTGTCCGGAGCTGCCGGTGACGGCGGTGACGTATTGCTGGGCGAGGGCATCAATGTCTTCGGCGGAGCCGGTCAGGGCGCCCTCGAAGACGAAGACCGGGTTCAGCGAGGACATTTCCGCGTACACGGGGATGGGTTCGGGGCGGGCGGCGGCGGTGCGCATCAGGGCGATGCCGGCGGCCTGGGAGCCGGTGAAGCCGACGGCTTTGATGGCCGGGTCGGAGACGAGGGCCTGGCCGATGCTGGCGCCGGGGCCGTAGATGAGGGAGAACACGCCGGGGTGCAGCCCGGCGTCGCGGACGGCTTTGATGATGGCGTGGCCGACGAGTTCGCTGGTGCCGGGGTGGGCGTTGTGGGCCTTGAAGACCACCGGGCAGCCGGCGGCGAGGGCCGAGGCGGTGTCCCCGCCGGCGGTGGAGAAGGCCAGCGGGAAGTTGCTGGCGCCGAACACGGCGACGGGGCCGAGCGGGATCTGGCGCTGGCGGATGTCGGCGCGGGGCAGCGGCGTGCGGTCCGGGAGTGCGGGGTCGATGCGGACGCCGCGGAAGTCGCCCTGGCGGATCACGGAGGCGAAGAGGCGTAGCTGGCCGGTGGTGCGGGCGCGTTCGCCCTGCAGCCGGGCGGTGGGCAGGCCGGTTTCCTGGCCGGCGCGGGTGATGAGTTCCTCGCCGATGGCCTCGATGTTGTCCGCGATCGCGTCCAGGAACCCGGCGTGCGTTTCGGGATCCAGCGTGCTGAAGGACAGGTATGCCTCGGCGGCTGCGGCGGTGGCTGCGGTGAGCTGGTCTTCGGTGATCAGCGTGTAGGCCGGTTCGAGCTGTTCGTTCGTGGCCGGGTTGAAGCCGAAGGCAGTCTTCCCCTCGCCGGCGACGTGCTGTCCGGCGATCAGTGAATGTCCGTTGAGTGTCATGGTTGCTCCTAGGAGACGGTGGCGATGAGGGCTTTGAGGTCGGCGAGATCCTGGGGAGCCAGGTTCTGCAGCGGCGGGCGGACTCCACCCGCCGAGCGGCCGATGGCGTCCAGGCCGCCCTTGACGATGGAGACGGAGTAGCCCTTTACCCGGTCGCGGATGTCCAGGTACGGGATCACGAAGTCGTTGAGCTTCTTGTTGACGGCGACCCGGTCATGGTTGCGCACGTCCTGGTAGAAGTCGAGGGCGAACTGCGGGACGAAGTTGTACATGGCGCTGGAGTAGGTGCTCATGCCGAGCTGCAGCAGCGGAAGGGCGAAGGTCTCCGCGGTGGGCAGGCCGCCGAGGTAGAACAGGCGGTCGCCGAGCTTGGCGTAGACTCGGGCATCGTGCTCGAGGTCGCCCACACCGTCCTTGAAGCCGATCAGGTTTTCGTGGCGGTCGGCCAGGGTGGCCACGGTGGTGTCCTTATAGATCGCGTTGGCGCGGTTGTAGATGATGACGCCCAGCGACGTGGCGCTGCAGACGGCGCTGACGTGGTCGACCAGGCCGCCCTGGTCCGCCTCGGTGAGGTACGGCGGGAGGAGCAGGATGCCCTCGGCGCCGGCGGCTTCAGCAGCCTTCGCATTCTCAATGGCCTGGGCGGTCGAACCGCCGGCCGACGCCAGCACCGGCACGGTGTTGCCGACTTCCTCGACGGCGGCACGGACGACTCGCGCCGACTCGGCAGGCGTGAGGGAGAAGCCTTCGCCGGTGCCGCCGGCGGCGAAGAGACCGGCCACCGGGTAGCTGGCCTGCCACGCGAGATGCTTGCGGTAGTTTTCCTCGTCGAACTGCAGCTGTGCGTCGAATGACGTGACCGGGAAGGAGAGCAGCCCGTTCTTGAGAGTGTCGGCAAGTTCCTGGGGCGAGTATTTGGCCACGGTGTGGTCCTCCATGTCGGTGCCGCTTCGGTACGGCGAGTGAGTTCGTTCCTTCCACACTAGGGAGGCTTTTGATGCCTGTCTAAGTTCATTTTTGTATGCATTGATACCGTCCTGGCATCGCCCGTATAGCTTCCGAACCTCGACTCAGTTGTCTCCGAATTCCAGTGCCCGCAGCAGGCGGGCCAGGGCAGGGTTCCGGATGGTGCGGTTCCAGATGGCGTGTAGTTCCACGGGATCCGCCACGCTGCTTTTCAGCGGCAGGAACTCGACTCCCTGGATTCCCAGCAGGGTTGCGGAGTGCGGGACGAAGGCCACGCCTCGTTTTGCGGCGACCAGCGAGACCATGGTGAGGATCTGGCTGACCGTATGGATCACGTTCGCGTGCTGTACGGGCACCATGCGGACCACCAGGTCATAGAAGTACCGGGCCTTGGTTGGCGAGTGCATGATCAGGGGTTCGTTCTTGAGGTCCTCGTTGGTGATGTCCCGGTCCAGGTCCGCCAGCGGGTGGCCCGAGGGGACGGCCAGCACCATGGCTTCCCGGTACAGCAGGTGGGAATCGAAAATCTCGCTGTCGAAGGGAGGGCGGGCAAGGCCAAGGTCCAGTTCGCCGGTCTGAAGCCCCATGATCTGCTCACCGGTGACAAGCTCCTGGAGGTCGATGTCGACGTCGGGAAGGATTTCCGCGGCTTCCTCGAGCAACGGCCCCAGGATGCTGAACCCGCTCGCGGCGGTAAATCCGATCCGGAGGTGCCCTGACCGGCCTGACGCTATCCGCCGGGCCGTGACAGGTGCCCGTTCCGCCAAGGCGATCAGCCGCCGGGCCTCGTCCAGGAAGGCCCGGCCTGCCGGCGTCAGTTCAACCTTCCGGTTGTCGCGCTCAAGCAGTTCGGCGCCCACTGTTTTTTCTAGTTTTTGGATCTGCCGGCTGAGGGGCGGTTGCGTCATGTTGAGCCGCTCGGCTGCGCGGCCGAAGTGCAGTTCCTCGGCGACGGCAATGAAGCCTGCCAGCTGGTCGAATGTAAACATGATGCCTTCCCGGTATCACCCGATGCACATTTGGGCTTAGACATGCATCATACCGGCTCCCTACACTCGAGAAAGCGAACCGGCAGTGACCCGGTTCACACCTACTGATCGGGCAACCCCCCGCCCCGCAGTGCAAACGAGGAGTTTCAATGACGCACTTCCCCTCCCGCCGTTCCATTCTCGGAGCAGCATCCGCCGTCGCGCTTCTGGCCCTGACTGCCTGCGGCAATGTCGCGGGCGGCGGCACGGATTCATCGAAGTACCCGAGCGGTCCGGTTAACCTGACGGTGGGCCAGGCTCCCGGCGGCAGCACCGACCTTATTGCCCGCGCCATTTCCGAAGGCGCGTCCAAGACCCTCGGCGCTCCGATGCCCGTGGTGAACAAGCCCGGTGCCAACGGCGCCCTGGCCTCCAAGGAGGTGGCGGGCAAGCCGGCCGACGGCCAGAACCTGGTACTGCTCAACGCCTCCCTGATCACCATCACTCCGCTGGCCGTGACCGCAGACGAGGCGGTCAACATTGATGATTTCGACGTCATCGCCGGCTTGTCCCAGGATGACTACGTGCTGATTGCCAGCGACAAGTCCGGCTTCAAGACCATCAAGGATGTGACAGGCGCCGGCCGCAACATCACGTTCGGCACCACCGGCGTGGGCACCGGCAGCCAGCTCGCCCAGACCGTGCTTTTCAAGCAGGCCAATGTTAAGGGCACCGATGTTCCCTTCGACAGCGGCAAGCCGGCACTGACCGCCGTGCTGGGCAACCAGGTGGAACTGGCAACCATCCAGCTCGGTGAGGCAATGCCACAGATCAAGGCCGGCAAGGTTGCCCCGCTGCTGGTCTTCTCCGAGGAGCGCAACAGCTTCCTGCCGGACACGCCCACCGCGAAGGAATCGGGCTACGACGTTCCGGTCGCACAGTACCGGGCAGTCGCCGCACCCAAGGGCACGCCGCAGGAGGTCAAGGACAAGCTGGTGGCAGCATTGCAGGAGACCTTCAAGTCGGACGCGTACAAGGCATTCAACGAGCAGAACCTGCTGACGCCGAAGGAAATCTCCGGTGAGGAAGTTGTCACGCAGTGGAAGGAATACGCCGCGAAGTACAAGGCCCTGGTGGAGAAGCACAGCATCAGCCTCAGCGGAACGAAGTGATTCCTGTGAAGCCAGCACCTGCAGTGCCCGCACTTCCCGACGGCGACCTGGACGACCTCACGCCGGAACAGTTGGCGGCACGCTGGGAAGAGGAAAAGCCGCCGGCTGCCGGGGCGCTGGCCAATGCGGCCTCCTCGCTGGTGGTTCTCGGCGTCGGCGTTGGTGCAGTGATCCTGTCGCTGGCAATGGGCCTGGGTACCCCGGCGGCCCCGCAGCCCGGACTCTGGCCTTTCATGATCAGCTGCGTGATGGTGGTGCTGGGCCTCTTTCAGCTGGTCATCGGCCGGCACAACCGGGACGCGGAGAAGTTCACCCGCATGTCCATGGCGCCCCTGACCGGCCTGGTGACCCTGGCCCTCATGGTGGCGCTGATGCCGACGATCGGATTCGAACTGCCGGCCTTGGCGCTGTGCATCGTCTGGATGCGGTTCCTGGGCAGCGAAACCTGGCGCTCCACGCTCGTGGTGAGTGCCGTCGTCGTCGGCGCGTTTTACGGGCTCTTTGTCCTGGCGCTCAACACTTCCATCCCCCACCTCTTCTAGGAGACACCCGTGGATTTTCTAAATCCCGTGATCAACGGATTTGCGGTTGTCCTGGAGCCGACAAACCTCCTGTACTGCCTGGTCGGCGTCGTGATCGGCATGCTCATCGGTGTGCTGCCAGGGCTCGGCCCGGCCGCCACCATTGCCATCCTTCTCCCGCTGACCTACAACGTGGAGCCGGTGACCGCCATCATCATGCTGGCCGGCATCTTCTACGGCGCGCAGTACGGCGGAACCATCACCTCGGTGCTGCTCCGGCTTCCCGGCGAGGCGTCCTCGGTGGTGACCGTCTTCGACGGCTATCAGATGGCACGGCAGGGGAAGGCCGGGACCGCGCTGGGACTGGCTTCGATCGGGTCCTTCGTCGGCGGCACTGCCTCCATCATCGGCCTGACCTTCCTCGCCCCCATCGTGGCGGGCTTTGCCCTGGACTTCGGCGCACCGGAGTACTCCGCCCTCGCACTGCTGGGCATCCTGCTGGTGGCAACGATCAGCAGCGGCGCGAAAACCAAGGCGCTCATCGCCGCGGCCCTCGGGCTGCTGCTCGCCACCGTGGGCCGGGACGTCTTCACCGGCGAGAGCCGCTTCACGTTTGGCAGCCTGGAGCTCGCCGACGGGATCGACTTCGTGCCGATCGCCATGGGCATCTTCGGACTTGGCGAGATTCTGTACAACCTCGAGGAACGCCACCGTGCCGCCAAAGCGCCGTCGAAGGTCGCCAACGTGTGGCCGTCACGCGGCGACCTGAAGCAGGCCGCCGGCTCGATCGGACGAGGCTCCATCCTGGGCTTCTTCCTTGGCATCCTGCCGGGCGGCGGCGCCACGATTTCGTCCATGGCCTCCTACGCCATGGAAAAGAAGCGGGCCAAGCAGCCCGAACGGTTCGGCAAGGGAGCACCCGAGGGCGTCGCCGGGCCCGAGACGGCGAACAACGCGGCCGCCACGTCCTCCTTCATCCCGCTGCTCACGCTGGGGATCCCGGCCAACGCCACCATGGCACTGATGTTCGGGGCGCTTCTCATCCAGGGTGTGACCCCTGGCCCGCAGTTGGTCGAGGAGAACCCGGACCTCTTCTGGGGCGTGGTGAACTCGATGTACATCGGCAACATCCTGCTGCTGATCATGAGCCTGCCGCTCGTCGGCCTGTTCGTGAAGATCCTGCGCGTCCGCGCCGCGATCCTGGCCCCCGTCACGGCACTGATTACCCTGCTCGGTGCCTACACGATCAACAACAGCATGTTCGATGTCACGCTTGTGGTGGTGTTCGGCGTCATCGGCTACCTGATGAAGAAGTTCGGCTTCGAGCCCGGCCCGCTGGTCCTGGCGTTCGTGCTGGGTTCGCTGCTGGAGAGCTCGCTCCGCCGCTCCCTGCTGGTCTTCGGCGGGGATCCGATGGGCTTCTTCGGCCGGCCGATCTCGGCAACGCTGCTCGCTGTGTTCGTCCTGGTGGCCGTGCTGCCGGGGATCCGCAGCATGCTGGCAAAGCGCAAGGCGTCTGCTGTTGCAGAGCCCGGTACCGTACAAATCAAGGAGAAGGTATGAGCATCATCGTCGGTTTCGTTCCCACGCCCGCCGGCGAGGCGGCGCTGAGCGCAGGCATCGCCGAAGCGCAGCTTCGGAAGCAGGACCTGGTGATCGTCAACTCCGCCCGCGAAGGGGCGCTGGTGGATAAGGCCGTGGCCGCGGAAGACGTACTTGCACGGGCCTCACGGCAGGCCGAGGAAGCAGGGGTGAAGGCGACGGTGATCCAGCCGCCGTACCAGCACGATCTGGCGGACGAATTCCTCGAGGTCGCCCGCGAAGCCAACGCCTCGCTGATCGTCATTGGTCTCCGGCACCGGTCGCAGGTGGGCAAGTTCATCCTCGGCAGCCACGCGCAGCGGATCCTGATGCAGGCCGACCGTCCCGTGCTTGCCGTCAAGGCGGGCGACGGCCACTTCTAGTCATCCCCAACAGCACCGCACGAGGCGGGCCGGGAACCCCCACGGGGTTCCGGCCCGCCTCTGTTGGTGCACGGAATCACTCACCGGCGCCTCGGTCAGCTGCCGACGTAGGCCGCCAGGTGCTCGCCGGTGAGGGTGGAACGGGTGTCTACGAGCTCGGCGGGGGTGCCTTCGAAGACGATCCGGCCGCCGTCATGGCCGGCGCCGGGGCCGAGATCGATGATCCAGTCGGCGTGTGCCATCACCGCCTGGTGGTGCTCGATGGCGATGACGGACTTGCCGGAGTTGACCAGGCGGTCGAGCAGGCCGAGCAGGTTTTCGACGTCGGCCAGGTGCAGGCCGGTGGTCGGCTCGTCGAGGATGTAGATGTCCCCCTTCTCGGACATTTGCGCGGCAAGCTTGAGCCGCTGGCGTTCGCCGCCCGACAGGGTGGTGAGCGGCTGGCCCAGCGTGAGGTAGCCGAGTCCGACGTCCTCGAGCCGGTCGAGGATCTTGTGCGCGGCCGGCGTCTTCGCTTCGCCGTCGCCGAAGAAGTCCTCGGCCTCGGTGACTGACATCGCGAGCACCTCGGCGATGTTCTTGCCGCCGAGCGTGTACTCAAGGACTGCGGCCTGGAACCTCTTGCCCTCGCAGTCCTCGCAGGTGGACTCGACCGTGGCCATGACACCCAGATCGGTGTAAATGACGCCGGCGCCGTTGCATGTGGGGCAGGCGCCCTCGGAGTTTGAGCTGAAGAGCGCGGGCTTGACCCCGTTCTCCTTTGCGAACGCCTTGCGGATCGGCTCGAGCAGCCCGGTATACGTGGCCGGGTTGCTCCGACGGGATCCGCGGATGGCACTCTGGTCGATCACCACCACGCCCTCGCGCTTGGCCACGGAGCCTTGAATCAGCGAGCTCTTCCCGGAGCCGGCGACGCCGGTGAGCACGCAGAGCACCCCGAGCGGGACGTCGACGTCGACGTCCCGGAGGTTGTTCGTGGACGCGCCCCGCACTTCCAGCGCGCCGACGGCGGAACGCACCGATTCTTTGAGGGACGCGCGGTCGCCGAGATGGCGGCCGGTGATGGTGTCGCTTCCCTGCAGTCCGTCGACGCTGCCCTCGAAGCAGACGGTGCCGCCGCCGGTGCCGGCGCCCGGGCCGAGGTCGATGACGTGGTCGGCGATGGCGATGGTTTCCGGCTTGTGCTCCACGACGAGGACGGTGTTGCCCTTGTCCCGGAGCTGCAGCAGCAACTGGTTCATCCGCTCGATGTCGTGCGGGTGCAGGCCGATCGTCGGCTCGTCGAAGACGTAGGTGACGTCGGTGAGCGAGGAGCCGAGGTGGCGGATCATCTTGGTGCGCTGCGCCTCGCCGCCGGACAGGGTGCCTGCCGGCCGGTCCAGCGAGAGGTAGCCAAGGCCGATTTCGGCGAACGAATCGAGGAGGTGCTGCAGGCCCGCGAGGAGCGGGGCAACCGACGGCTCATTCAGGTCCCGGACCCACACGGCGAGGTCGCTGATCTGCATGGCGCAGACGTCGGCGATGTTCTTCCCCTTGATTTTCGAGGAGCGGGCCTCGGGGCCGAGCCGGGTTCCGTCGCACTCAGGGCACGTGGTGAAGGTGATGGCCCGCTCCACGAAGGCGCGGACGTGTGGTTGCAACGCGTCGACGTCCTTGGACAGCATCGACTTCTGGATCTTCGGGATGATGCCCTCGTAGGTCAGGTTGATGCCCTCGACCTTGATCTTGGTGGGTTCCTTGTAGAGCAGGTCGTGGAGTTCCTTCTTGGTGAACTTGCTGATCGGCTTATCCATGTTGAAGCCTGCTCCGCTGAAGATGCGGCCGTACCACCCGTCCATGCTATAGCCCGGAATGGTGAGCGCGCCCTCGCCCAGCGACTTGCTGTCGTCGTACAGCGCCGTGAGGTCGAAGTCGTTGACGCTGCCCATGCCCTCGCAGCGCGGGCACATGCCGCCGAGCCGGTTGAAGGTGGCCTTCTCAGCCTGGGTTTTGTTGCCGCGCTCGACGGTGATGGCACCGCTGGCCCTCACCGTAGGGATGTTGAACGAGTAGGCGTTGGGCGAGCCAATGTGCGGCTGCCCCAACCGGCTGAAGAGGATGCGCAGCATCGCATTGGCGTCAGTGGCGGTGCCCACGGTGGAGCGCGGGTTGGAGCCCATCCGCTCCTGGTCGACGATGATCGCCGTCGTCAGGCCTTCAAGCAGGTCGACGTCCGGCCGCGCCAGCGTCGGCATGAAGCCCTGCACGAAGGCGCTGTAGGTCTCGTTGATCATGCGCTGCGACTCCGCCGCGATGGTGGCAAACACCAGCGAGCTTTTGCCCGAGCCGGAAACGCCCGTGAACACCGTCAGCCGGCGTTTGGGGATCTCCACGTTGATGTCCTTGAGGTTGTTCTCACGCGCGCCGTGCACGCGGATCAGGTCGTGGGTGTCGGCGACGTGCTGCGCGGGCGCCTGCGTGTCCATACTGGTGGCCATGCTCATCGTGTCTCCATCTGTTGATCGGGGCGGCAATCGTCGTAACGGCACAGGAATCCGGAGCGGGTTGGCGCTCAGCGGTCCTGAAGCAGCCCCAGGATGTTGCCGTCGGGGTCGGCGACGGTGGCAACCAGGCGGCCGCCACCGACGTCATGCACAGGCTCCTTCACTGTGGCGCCCGCGGCGGTGACCTCGGCCAGCTTGGCTTCGATGTCCGGCACATGCCAGTAGGCCACGGGTGACGTCATGCCCTGCGGCCCACCGCCCGGCACGAGCCCGATGTGCTGGCCCGCGACGTCGAATCCGACGTAGTAGGGTCCGTCGGCCTGCGGAGGCACGCCGAGCAGGGCCGTGTACATGGTCTTGGCCGCAGCGAGGTCGGACACTGGATGCAGCACGGTCTTGATTCCTTGCGTGGATGAGTCGCTCATAGTCACTCCTATGGTCGTGGGCCCACATCAACCCGGCGCATACGGTCGTGTTGTCGATGGCATTCATGCTAGCCGCAGCTCTTGGCGGGCGCTCGTGGTCGGCCTCACTTTTCTTGAGCAGATCTTGCGTTTGCGCTGCCCGGGCCTTGAGCCTCTGGGGTGAGACTGTGAGCGGCGGCGGTGCAGCTGCGTCGCGGCCGGCATAAGCGTGAACGATTCTTGGGGAAGGATCTGTGATGACCGGAAGCAATGTCGAGACGTTCTACGAAGACCTGCTGTGGAAGACGCGCCGTGAAGGAAGTGCGCAATCCCTCGTGGTGAGCACCAGTCAGTCTGAGGCGTTGGATGCCGGGAGGCGTGCCGCGGTGCGGGACAGGGTGGATCACCTCATCCGGGACATGGACGGCAGGCTCCTGTGCCAGAACAGCTACCGGGACCTTCCGAAGAGCTACTAGCCCCGGCGCCCGGCGCCCGGACCGATATGATTTCCCTCAGTTACTGGCGTTATTCCAAGGGGGAGGCATGGAGGGTACCGCGCTGCACGACCCCAGAACCCGGCGCGGCTGGATCTGGCTCATTGTTGCCGGATTCGCCGTCTCGGTTGCCGGCATCATAGCCGGCCTGCAGAAGGCGGGCCCGCTGTGCGGGAGCCCGTTGATTCCGCAAAGCCGGCAGGCTGAAATTTTCGACGCACTCCGGTCGGGCTCACGCGTGGCGGGGGAGTGCTATCGGAGAATCGACGCCGCTGCGGCACCGACCTGGATGCTGATTGCGGCGGGCATCGTGGTGGTCCTGACCGCGGTCGTCATCCGGGTTGTCTCGATCAACAGGTACTCCGCCGTTGAGGCGGCGCCGTCCGTGGCGACACAGATCGAGGATTTGGAGCGTCGGCACCGCGAGGGTCTGATCAGCGCGGAGGAGTTCGACGCCGAGCGGGCCCGGCTGCTCGATCAGCTCTAAGGGAAGCAACGGCTAAGGCAGCCGGGCCGGACGCAGCAGCGTGGGGGCACCCGCGCGTTCCGGGTCGAGCTGTACGGGGCTGATCAGCACAGCCGGACCGCGGTGCAGGATGCCGTCCGAAAGTGGTTCGCAGCGTATGCCGCCCCGGCCGCGCATGGCCTTGTGTGCGCCGGGGGCCAGCATCTGGTCCATCCAGGCACAGGGATGGGCAGGGCGCCCTGCCCGGAACCGCACCAGATTCCCGTGCGATTCCAGCGCGAACTCCCCGCCAAGCAGCGGAGCCAGATGGGCACCTCTGAGGACGACATTGCGCCGTGTCAGCAGCGGGTCAAACGGGGCGGCCCCCAGCTCCGCGGCGATGGCTTCGAGAGCCTCGGCCGCGATCAGTGTCACTGCGGCATCCATGTGCGCGGCCTTGCCGAAGAACCGGTCACCCACAATGCCCTTGCCGGCTACCAGCTCCGCCCGGTCGGCGTCGGTGGTGGGGACGTCTGCCGCCCCCTCACGGGCGCGGCCAAAGTACGCGTGCGCCGGCGACACGAGCAGGTGCAGGACCTCCACGTTGTACCTGTAGGTGACTGTCATGCCATCCAACTATCCTCGCTTGCTGGAACCGGCACACCATGCCGGCACCGTCGGCTTAGAATCGACAGTAGTCAACTACTGAGGAAATCATGAAGAAACTCACCACTGCCCTGCTGGCTGCCGGGCTTCTCCTGTCCGCTTCAGCCTGCGCCTCACCGCAGCTTTCCACTGCGGAAACCTGCGACCGGGTGAGGACCGTCGTTTCCAGTCCCACAGGAAACATGGGCAAGACCGGCATGATCAAGCTTGCCAACCAGATCCGGCCGATCGAGGCAGTGTCCTCGGACGACCTGAAGCCCGCCCTGCAGGCAATCCTGGATTACGCGGACGAGTCCGTGAAAGAGCACCCCGACAACGCTAAGCTCACCGAGCTTACTGCCGCCTACCAGGAGGCGGGCAGCACGTACAGCAAGTTCTGCAGCTGAATTCTGAAGGCGTTGGGCCGCCGGAGCGGCGGCCCAACGCCTTAGGCTGAGACGCTCAGGGCTGCGTCTGCGTCCTTCAGAACCTTGGCTGCGACCTCGAGGCCCTCGATGCGGCCCAGCTCGACGTCTTCGTGTTCGATGTTGACGAGCATGTCGGGGTCCACTTCGTGGAGGGCGCGCAGGAACTCGGTCCAGTACGCAGTGTCGTGGCCCTTGCCGAGGGCGACGAAGTCCCAGGCGGCGGGCTTGGGCCATTCGTTGGCCCACTCGTCGCCGCCGAGGTTGGTGCGGTTCTCCTCGGGGGACAGCCGGCGGAAGCGGTTGTCCAGGACGCCGTAGATGGCGGCTGTCTCCTTGTTGACGCGCACATCCTTGGCCGCGGCCTGGAAGACCAGCGGGCCCAGTTCACGGACGACGGCGACCGGGTCCATCTGCTGCCAGAACAGGTGGGAGGCGTCGAGTTCAACGCCGACGTGGGTGGCTCCGGTCAGTTCGACGAGTTTGTACACGTCGGCCGGGTTGAAGACGAGGTTCTGCGGGTGCAGTTCGAGGGCGACCTTGACGTCCAGGTCCCGTGCCAGCCGGTCGGTCTCCTTCCAGAAGTCCGCGGCGATTCCCCACTGGTAGTCCAGGACGTCCAGGGCGGCGGAGTTCCAGGCGTTGACGATCCAGTTCGGCACGGTGGCTCCGGGTTCCCCGCCGGGAAGTCCGGACATCGTCACCACACGGTTCTGTCCCAGCCGGTGCGCGAGGCGGATGGAGCGGCGGATGTCCTCGGCATGCTTGTCACCGATAGTCCGGTTGGGGTGCAGGGGGTTGCCGTTGCAGTTCAGTCCTGCGATGGAGACCCCGGTGCCTTCGAAGATGGCAAGGTAGTCGTCGCGGGCCCCGTCGCTTTCGAGGATGTCGTCGAAGGTGGGGATGTGCACGGCCGGCAGGAAGCCGCCGGAGTTGATTTCGATGCCGGTCAGGCCGAGGCCGGCGATGACTTTCAGGGCTTCGGGGAGCGGCCGGTCGTGCAGGATCGCGTTGTAGACGCCGAGTTTCACAGGGTTACCTTCTTTCCGGAGCCGAGCGCTGATTCTGCGACTGCGGCGAGGAGTTCCATGTTGTGTACGCCTTCGTCAAACGTGGCGCAGCGGGGGAGTGATGTTGCTTCGTCCAGTCCTGCGACTTCTTCGAGGAAGGCCCGGGCCTGGTAGCCGAAGGCGTCGTTCTGGCCGAAGCCGACGCTCGGCGCGTCCATGGCCAGCCCGCCGGAGAGGTAGGGGTGTTCGGGGCCGAGGATGACCTGGCGGTAGCCGTTCTCCGAGGAGGGGCCGGAGTTGAGGAAGAGCTCGATTTCGGCCGGGCGGCGCTGGTCGAACCGTGCCGCGCCGTTTTCGCAGAAAACCTCGAAGATGAGGCTGTTCGCGTGTCCGGCGGCGACGCGGGAGACCTCGAAGCCTCCGGAGCCGTGGTCGAACTCGGCCGAGAACGCTGCATAGTCGTCGTTTTCGACGGTTTCGAAGACGTCGCTGACGGCCGCGTGGTCGTGGCCCATGACGGCGCCCAGCGGGAGCGGGCGCTTGTTGATGGCGGTGCTGAAGCGTCCGCCACTGATGGAGCGGATGTCGCCGCACAGGAATTCAGCGACGTACGTCAGGTGGGATCCGACGTCGGCCAGGGCGCCGGAGCCGGGTGCGCCCTTGTACCGCCAGCTCATGGGCGCGTCGGGGCTGAAGCCGTAGTCCGTCCAGTAGCGGCCGCTGAAGTGCAGCACCTTTCCGAGGGTTCCGTTCCGGATCAGGTCCCGGATGTAGGCGATGCCGGGCGTGCGGCGGAAGGTGAACCCGATCCGGGCGATCGAGGACGCGTTCCGGGCGGCTTCGGCCATGGCCCGGGCGTCTTCCAGGGTGTCGCTGAGCGGCTTTTCGCACAGCACGTGTTTGCCGGCGGCGAGGAGGCCCTCGACGACTTCACGGTGCAGTGAGTTGGCGATCACGACGCTGACGACGTCGATGTCATCGGCTTCGGCGATGGCCTGCCATGAGGTGTCGTTGCGTTCATATCCGAACCGCTGCGCGGCGATGGAGCCGAACTGCGGATTCACATCACCAATGGAGACCAGCCGGACCGGCGGAAGAACCGGGTTGTACAGTGCGGACGCTGTCCGGAAGGCCGCGGCGTGGGCCTTGCCGGCCATGCCGGCCCCTATGACGGCGACGCCGATATCTTTGGGCATTGGTGTTCTCCTTCGAACTCAGCCGAAGCTGCGCGGACTCAGCCGCTGAAATGGGGGTCAGATTAAATGGAGCGCTCCAGAAACACGATAGAGGCCGGACTTTGTCCTGTCAATATCTCAATTGCGGGCGGGCATGCGTCACAATGGCAGGGTGACGCAGGAAATCGGCAAACGCCCGAATATTTACGACGTAGCCTCCGCAGCCGGGGTCTCCAAGTCCCTGGTCTCACTTGTTCTGCGCGGTGCGCCCGGGGTATCGCCTGCCCGTCGGGCCGCCGTCGAGGAGGCCATTGAACGGCTGAACTACCGTCCCAGCCGTGCTGCAGCGACCCTCGCCGGGAACAGGTCCCGCACCATCGGCGTGGTCCTGGATGACTACCGGAACCTCTGGTTCGTCGACCTGCTGGCCGGACTGCACGATCGGCTCGCACCCCTCGGATTCCGGGTGGCCGTGGCCGATCCCTTGTTCAATGCGCACCTTGACCGGACGCCCGTGGACGGCCTCCTGTCGATGCGCGTGGACGGCGTTGTGATCGCCACCGAGCCCACCGAGGAGATGTTCGCCGCGGTGGATGTCCCCGCGGTGGTAGCCGGAAACCGTGACATGGTCGTCCCTGGGGCTGACATCGTGGCCAATGACGACGTGATGGGCGGCCGCCTGGCCACCGAGCACCTGATCGGACTCGGACACCGGGAAATCGGCCACCTGACCGGCGCCGGTGGCGCCGCCCGCCTGCGCGCCCAGGGTTTCGACGCCGTGATGCGCGGAAGCGGGCTACGGCCGCACGTTGCCCAGGGCCAGGGACTCACGATGGAATCTGACGGATACGAGGCCGCACTGCGGCTGCTGGAAGAAAACCCGTCCCTCACCGCGATTTTTGCGGCCAACGACACCATGGCACTCGGCGCAGCGGGCGCGGCCCGGGACAAGGGACGGCGCATCCCCGAGGATCTGTCCCTCATCGGCTACGACAATTCGCCCTTGGCATCGGCCAACCTTTTGAGGCTCACCACAATCGATGGCCGGAACGGGCAGGTCGGAGACGGCGCCGCGGAGGCCCTTCTGCAGCGCATGAAGGACCCCGCGACGCCGGTGCACACGAAGCTGGTGGAGCCGGAACTGGTCATCAGGGCCTCCACCGCTGCCCCGGCCTAAAGCGCGGCGCCGCGAGGCCAGGACCTCATCCCGGCGATTCCTAGCCTAGGAAATCCGGGCGACGGAGTACTCGAAGCGGCCGGATCCGATCTCGCGGGGCTCCTGCCCGGGCAGCTCGACCCGGGCAGTGGCCCCGGTGGGCACTTCGATGGAAACACTGTGTCCGCCGTCGGTGTTCTGCCACGCAACGGAGGCCATGCCGTAAGGCGTCTCGTGCCGGGCAGAGGCGGAGGTGAGGCCGCCGCCGGGCTGCGGGCGGAAGAGGATCCGGCGGTAGCCGGGCTCCAGCGCCGAGATGCCGGCCACCACACGGTGCATCCAGTCGGCCACCGCGCCGAGCGCATAGTGGTTGAAGGACGTCATTTCACCCGGATTGACGGTGCCGTCGGCGAGCATGGAGTCCCACCGCTCCCAAATTGTGGTTCCGCCCTGCTTCACCGCATACAGCCAGGAGGGGCACTCCTTCTCCAGCAGCAGGTCGTAGGCGGTGTCCACAGCGCCGGCGGCGGTCAGCGCATCCGAGATCACGGGTGTCCCCGCGAAGCCGGTCCCGATGCGGTTTCCGCCCTTGCGGACCAGCTCGGCCAGGCGCTCGCCACCCCTGCGGGCCCGTTCCTTGTCCGGGTAGAGCCCGAACACGATGGCGAGGGCGTAGGCGGTCTGCGCGTCGCTGGTCATCCGGCCGTCGGGCCGGATGTACTCCCGGGCAAAGGCCTCAGCCACGGCCCGGGAAAGTTCCAGGTAATGCAGTTCGTCGTCGCTCTTGCCCAGGACGGCAGCGCTTTTGGCGAGGTGGCTGGCCGACCATGCGAAGTAGGCGGTGGCGACGAGATGCTTGTCCGTCATCGCCTGGGTCGGATCCTCCGGCGGAGCGGCCGGGTCGAGCCAGTCGCCCAGCTGGAAACCCTTGTTCCACAGGTGGCTCTCGCCTGAGAGGCGGTCAAGCAGGTCCACCCAGGCCTTGGCGCTCACGTACTGGTCGGCCAGGACCTTTGCATCATTGAACCGCTCGTAGAGCGTCCACGGCGTGAGTGCTGCAACATCGCCCCAGACAGCACCGGGACGAATCGGGGTCCAGTAGTTGCCTCCGGGAATGACCGGAACGTACCAGGGAACGGTGCCGTCGGGAAGCTGCTCGGCGGCGACGTCCTTGAGCCAGGACGCGAGCATGCCCGAGCAGTCGTAAAGGAAGCTCGCGGTGGGCGCGAAAACCTGGATGTCCCCGGTCCAGCCCAGCCTCTCGTCACGCTGCGGGCAGTCCGTGGGGATGTCCACGAAATTGCCCTTCATGCTCCACAGTACGTTGTCGTGGAGCCGGTTCAGGTCCGGATCGGAGCACTCGAACCAGCCGGTGCGCACCATGTCGGTGTGGTAGACGCGGGCCACCACGTTCTCAGTGACGTCCCCGCCGGTCCAGCCGTCGATTTCCGCGTAGCGGAAGCCGTGCAGGGTAAAGCGCGGCTCCCAGGTTTCTGTTCCGTGCCCGGCCAGCGTGTAGCGGTCGGTGGCATCGGCCTCTCGCAGGGGGCGGGTGTAGAGCTCGCCGTCCTGGATGACCTCTGCATGGCGGAGGGTGACCACGGCACCTGCCCTGCCGCTGACGGTGATCTGCAGCCTGCCCACGAGGTTTTGCCCAAAATCAAGCAGGATCTTCCCGGACGCCGTCGTCCAGGCGCTGACAGGACGTACCTCTCCGGTGCAGCGCACGGGCGGCCCCTCGGGGGCAACCAGCGTGGCCGGGTCCCGTTCAACGCCGACGACGGGCTGCCAGGCGGCGTCGTCGAATCCCGGCTGCGTCCACCCGGCCGGCAGCTCCCGCGCGTCGAAACTTTCGCCCTTGTAGAGGCTGCTGAACAGGATCGGGCCGAAGGACGCCCTCCAGTTCGCGTCGCTGCTGACTATGGTGACGGAACCGTCGTCGTGCGTCACGTGCAGCTGTGCCAGCAGCGCGACCTTGTCCCCGTAGAGATTCTGGTGGCCGCCGTTGAAGCCGATGCGGCCGCGGTACCAGCCGTCGGCGAGCCAGGCACCCACCGCGTTCTCGCCCTGGGCGAGCTGGTCCGTGACGTCGTAGGTGTAGTAGCGCAGCCGCTGGCCGTAGACGGTCCAGCCCGGCGATAGGGCGTCGTCGCCGACGCGGGAGCCGTTGATCTCCACCTCGTACAGGCCGTGGGCCGTCACATAAAGCCGTGCTGAGGCCACTGGCCGGTCCAGTGTGAAGCTCCGCCGGAGCAGCGGAGGCCGGCGGTCGGATCCGGCGTCCTCATCCCAGGCCGGGGCGATTGCCGTGGCGTTCCAGTCCCCGGCACTGAGCAGGCCGGTCTCGACGGCGGAGGCCGGACTCCAGGCGCTCGGCTCCGCCTTGCCACCGCCCCACACCCGGACGCTTACGTCAGCACGCTTGGCCGAGGCCAGGGGAGCAGAGGGCCAGGGAACGAGCACTGACTCGGGTGAATTCACCCGTTCACTTGTCCACTTGCCCTCCAGGGTGGTGATCATCACCTGGTACGCGTCCTGCGTCCAGCCCGGCGCTGCGCTCGTCTTCCACGAGATCCGGGGCGTCGGGGTGCCTATGCCGAGGGCGATGGGCAGGTGTTCAAAGGTCACTGGTCGGACGGTGGCAGGCATGGAGGAAGTCTCTTTCTCGGGTGTTTCGGCGGGTAGGCCGGCCGTGGCTTGTTCCGGCCTCGTCCGGTCACGGGGCTTGGCGGATGGTTCGGGTTAGCCCTTGACGGCGCCTGCGGTCATGCCGGCCACGATCTGGCGGTTGAAGAACAGGTACATGATGAAGGGCGGAATCGTGATCAGCAGGATGTTCATGAAGAGCAGGTTGTAACTCGTGGCGAACTGGCTCTGGAAGTTGAACAGGGTCAGCTGCACGGTGGCGTTCGCATCGCCGGGCAGGAAGTAGAGCGGGTTCTGGAAGTCGTTGAAAATGGCCACGGACTGGACGACGATCACCGTGACAATGACGGATCGCAGCAGCGGGAAGATCACGCGGAAAAACAGGCGCACGGGACCGCAGCCGTCGATCACGGCTGCCTCATCCAGTTCCCGGGGGATGCTGGAGATAAAGGCCCGGAAGAGCATCACGCAGAAGGACAGGTGGAAGGCCACTTCGATCAGGATGAGGCCCGGAAGCGTCTTGAACAGGCCCATGCTCTGCAGGACCCAGATGGTGGGGACAACGGCCGGGGGAATGATCAGGCCTGAGAGGATGAGGAAGTTCGCCAGGCCGTTCCAGCGGCTGCGGCGGCGCTGCAGGACCCAGGCGACCATGGCGGCCAGGACCACCAGGACCGTGACGCTGACGATCGTGAGGACGGTGCTGTTGATGAAGGCAGTCACGAGCATGAATTTGCGCGCGGACAGGACATCCTGGAAGTTCTCGACGAAATGGAACGTGGTGGGCCAGGAGAAATCGAGTTTGGCGGCTTCGCGCCGGTCTTTCACGGCGGTGAGCGCCATGAAGGCCAACGGGACGATGAAGAGGACAACGGTGGCGGCGATGGCCAGGACGCCCAGTCCGTAGCGCTTGAGTGCGGTGGTCACTGTTCGACCTCCTTGCGGTTCAGGAAGATGGAGAGCGGAAGGATGATCGCGGTGACGATCAGGAACAGGACGACGTTGCCGGCGGTGGACAGCCCGTAGAAGCCGGCCTGGTACTGCTTGAAGATGACGGAGGCGATGACGTCGGAGGTGAAGCCGGGTCCGCCCTTGGTCATGGCCCAGATCAGGTCGAAGGACCGGAGCCCGCCGATCAGGGAGAGGATGATCACGGTGGTGGTCGCCGGACGGGCGAGCGGGAGGGTGATGTTCCAGAAGCTCTTGAAAGGGGTTGCGCCGTCGACCCTGGCTGCCTCGAAGTACTCCTGCGGGATGGAAACGATGCCGGCGATGTAAATGACGGTGGCGAGTCCAACGCCCTGCCAGACATCGACGAGGGCCACTGACACAAGCGCCAGTGACGGATCGACCAGCCAGGAGGGTCCGTCGATTCCGATGGCGGCAAGCGCTTCATTGATGAGGCCCTTGGACGGATCCATCATGGCCGTGAAGACGGTGCCTACGCCGATGCTGCTGAGCAGGACGGGGAAAAAGATGATGGACCTGAGGTAGCCGCGCGCGATGATCTGCGACGTCAGGAGGATCCCCAGGAGCATGCCCAGGACAACCTTGAGGCTGGAGGTCAGGAAGGCGTAAATGAAGGTGTTGGTCAGGCCCTTGATGAGGGCGGGCTCCTGGAAGAACTGGGCAAAGTTTTCCAGGCCGATGAAGGTGAAGTCGGTGAGCGTCCAGCGGGTAAAGCTGAAGAAGAAGGACGCGAAGGTGGGGACCAGGAACAACGTGGCGAAGATGGCCGCGGCCGGCAGGAAGAACCAATAGGGGTACGCGGACTTGGCCTTGCGGCGCTTTCGCCCGATGGCCTGGTGCGGCCGGGTGGCCGGAACGGTGGGGGCGGTGTTGACTGTCATGGAAATCTCCCTAGGGGCCGTCCGGGCCGGCTGGCAGCCCGGACGGCGGTTGGGTTTGGAGGCTAGTTCCAGCCCGGCAGGTTCAGCTGCTTGGCCTGCTTCTTGACGTCCTCGTCATAGAGTGCGGCGCCATCCTTGGCGGAGCGGATGCCCGATCCCACCTCGACGGTGATCTGCTCGAGGGCGGGACCCTTGACCGGGGAGAGGTATTCCAGGGCCGGGCTGTTCTTGGACTCGTCCTCGAAGTAGGGGAGCATGTCCGCCACCGCCGGGGCAACGTCGGCTGGGAGGTCGCAACCCTTCACCAGGTAGGGGCCGTTGGCGCCGACCGCCTTGGTCTGGGACTCACAGCCCTCCTTGCTGGCGATGAAGGCATGGAGCTTCTTGGCCTCCTCCACGTTCTTCGTGGACTTGGGGATGTAGACGCCGCCGGGCAGCCATACAGTGAGGGTGCTTTTGGCGGCGTCGTCACCCGGGAGGGGGAACAGCCCAATGTCGTTGAGCTTGTCCGGGAAGGTCACCTTGAGTTCGGGCAGGGCAAAGCTCAGGATCGGATACTGCGCGCCTTCACCGTTGGCGAGCTTTTCCAGCCCCTGTGCGTAGGTGGAGGAGGCATAGTCGCTGTTGAAAAGTCCGGCCTTTGCGGCTTCCTCAAGGTGTTCGAAGCCCTTGATGGCGGCCGGGTCGGTGGCGTACTTGGCCTTGTTGGATGTGTAGTTGGCGGCGAAGGCGGGATTGGCGGCGGCTACGTTGGCGAAGTCACCGAGGACGAACAGCTGGGAAGTCCAGGTGGTCTGATAGGTCTGGATGATCGGATCGACGCCGGCATCCTTGATCTTGCGGCTGTTGGCCATGAACTCGGACCACGTCTTCGGGATCGAGAGGCCAAGCTTTTCGTAGACCTTCTTGTTGTAGAGCACCGCGCCGGCGTTGCCGGGTCCCACCGGTACGCCGTAGACCTCCTTGCCGGCCGTTACGACGGGCTTGAACGAGTCGGAGACGTTGGCCATGTAGGGCTCGTTGGTCACGGGCAAGAGGTTCTGCTCGGGGGAGATCTGGTGGAACAGGGAACCGGAGTTGTAGGAGAAGAGGTCCGCCATGTCTCCGGTGGACAGCCTCGTTTTGACGATGTTGTCGCCTTCGCCGCCCTGCGGGCGCGTCTCGATCTCAACCTTGATGGTCGGGTTGGCCGCGGTGAAGTCTTCGGCGATCTGCTCCGCGTACGCGACGGTGTTCTCCGTGTTGTCCACCAACCAGGTGATGGTCTTCTCGGAGCCCCCGCCGCCCGCACTGCCTCCCGCGCACCCGGTCAGTGCTACCGCCAGCGCAGTGACGCCTCCGGCGAGGGCAGCCCAATGCCGTGTGCCCGTAATGGCCATCTCTTTACCTCCTCGTAAAGCCCGCAGGCCCGCAGGCTCTGTGGAACGTTTCAAAACTTCTTTCGCCAGTACAAAATACGTGGCTGTTTGGGATTTGTAGATCGGTCTACGCTTTCCACTGTAAGGCATGTCACAGAAGGTCGCAAGGGATTCGTGTAGATCAGTCTACAATTCCTCGTAGAAGCTGAGCATATAGCTGGCACTAGGGGGGAGGGTGATGTCCGAACAGGTGAAACGCGCAACCATCAGCGATGTTGCCCGGCACGCCGGGGTGTCCAAGGCGGCAGTCTCCAAGGTGCTGCGGGGCGCATACGGCGTCAGCGGCCCCATGAAGGCGCGGGTCGAGGAATCGATGGCGACCCTGGGCTACCGCCCGTCGGCACTTGCACGGGGCATGCGCGGGAGCAGTTTTACCCTGGGCGTTTTCGTCGTGGACCTGCAGAACACTTTCATGTCGGTCCTCATCGAGGGAATCCGGGCGGAAGCGGAGGCCAGCGGCTACCAGGTCTTGATCGGGGAGGCGAGCAGGGGGCTGTCCCAGCAGCGGCAGATGATCGAGGCCATGATTGACCGCAAAATGGACGGACTCGTCCTTATTGCGCCGTTTGGCACGGCGCAAGACCTTGAAGGCATTGGGCAGTCCACTCCCACGGTTGTGCTCGGGCGCCACGGCCCTGGAGAGTCGTACGACACTGTCGCCAGTGATGACCTCGCAGGCAGTGCCCTGATTGTCGACCACCTCGTGTCCCTGGGCCACCGGCGCATTGCCCACCTGATGCACGTCGGCCGGGAGAATAACGAAAGCGGCATGCCGCAGGTGGTCCGCGCCCAGGGGTACGTCGACGCGATGGTGCGCCATGGGCTGGAGGACGAGGTCGATGTCGTTGAGGGCAGGTGGCACCAGGAAGGCGGCAGGCGCGCGGCAGAGACGATGCTGCAGCATAGGTATCCACCGACCGCAGTCCATGCCGGCACCGACATGGCGGCCCTCGGTGTCCTTACCGGCCTCTATGACGCTGGCGTCGGAGTACCTGAAGACATCTCCGTGGTGGGCTACGACAACGTCCTTTCGGCATCCCTTCCGCAGGTGGCGCTAACCACCGTGGACCAGTCCGGCGTCGAGATGGGTTCACTGGCCGCGAAGCTGCTCGTGGAGCGCATTCAGGGGCGGCATGAGGCAGTCTCGATGCTCGTACAGCCGCAGCTGGTGGTCCGAAAGACGACAGGCCCCGCACGCCGGCGTGACGCCTAGCTCCTGAAGGCCTAGGCGTGGTGTCCGTTCCCTTCCGGCAGGTCAGAGGTCCGCGGCCCTCGCTTCCAAGACGGCGCGGGTGCGGTCGTTCCTGGCGAGGGCGGCCGCCGTCGTGAATTCCGCACGGGCTTCATCGTTCCGGCCCAGCCGGGCGAGCAGTTCGCCGCGGACGCTGGGCAGCAGATGGCCGCCTCGCAGGGCGCCGACCGAGGCGAGGCGGTCCACGATCGCCAAGGCGGCGGCCGGGCCCGTGGCCATGGACACGGCCACGGCCCGGTTGAGCTCCACGACGGGACTGGGCGCCACGCGGCCGAGCACCTCGTAGAGAAGGACGATGCGCGCCCAGTCCGTCTGCTCGACACTTGGCGCCACGGCATGGCATTCGGCGATCGCGGCCTGGAGGGCGTAGCTGCGGCGGCCCCGGCCGAACGCGTCGGCCCGGGCCAGGGCCGCACGGCCGCGTCCGATCTGGCCACGGTCCCACCGGGTGCGGTCCTGGTCTGCCAGCAGTATTGGCGTTCCATCCGGCCGGGTGCGGGCCGCAAAGCGTGAGGCCTGGAACTCCATGAGAGCCACCAGCGCATGGGCTTCAGGCTCGCGCGGAACCAGCCCGGCGAGAACGCGCCCGATGCGCAGTGCCTCGTTTGCCAGGTCGGGCCGGATCCACCTGTCCCCGGAGGTGGCCGAATAGCCCTCGGTGAACATGAGGTATACGACGCCCAGGACGGCGCTGAGCCTGCTTCCCCATTCATGCGGTTCGGGGACCTCGAAGGGCACCTGTGCCGCCGCCAGTGTTTTCTTTGCCCGCACGATCCGCTGCTGCACTGTGGCGACCGGCACGAGGAACAGCCGGGCGATCTCCTCCGTGGTCAGGCCTCCCACCACCCGCAGGGTCAGCGACATCTGCGCCTCGCGGGAGAGGACGGGATGGCAAGCCGTGAAGACCAGCCGAAGCACGTCGTCGTCCACCGGCTCCCATGACACGCCCTCATCGTCCGCGAGGCCGTGGGCGATGGTACGGTACCGCTCGTCCAGCATCTCCGCGCGCCGCCAGGCGTCGACCGCCTTGCGCTTGGCGACGGCGGTGAGCCAGGCGGCGGGATTCCGCGGGACGCCGGCCTCCGGCCACTGGGCCAGGGCATCCGCCACGGCCTCCTGGGCCAGGTCCTCGGCAAGACCGAAGTCCCGGATGGCCTTGGCGAGGGCCGCGGTGATGCGGGGGCCCTCGATGCGCCACAGCGCATCAATCCGGTGCCGAACTGCGTCGGCTGCCGCTGCCTCACTCACCGCGGCCTCCCGGCTCACCACCGCTGTTCCGGTCGCGGATCAGGGCTTGCCCAGCTCCTCGCGCCACAGGGCCTCCTTCTGGATGTACTCGTTGTCCGCGAAGTCTGCGAAGTCGTCAGCCTCTGCGACCCGGCGGACCTCCAGCTTCGAACCCGGTCCGAGCGGGCAGCGGCTGGCCCATTCGGCGGCTTCCTCCTTGGACGAAACCTGGACGATCCAGAACCCGTTGAACAGTTCATGCGTTTCGCCGTAGGGGCCGTCAGTCACCACGGGCGGCTCCTCGGAGAAGTCGACCACAAAGGCGGTGCCCTCAGAGACGTCAGCGAGGCCCTCGCCGGCCAGCATGACGCCTGCCTTGATCAGCGATTCGTTGTAGGCACCCATCTTGTTGAGGATCTCCTCGAACGGGACCTGCTTCGAGGCCTCAATTGCCTCGTCGGTGGCGCGCATGATGAACATGTACTTCATGGGACTCTCCTTGCCTTGGATGAGGACGCCGTATGCGTCCTTCTACTATCCCGTCGAACGGGGCTGCCGGGAATCGACACGGGCATGAAAAGTTTTTGAAGCCTTGCCTACAGTGCCGACACCTCGACGGACTCCCCTGATGAGGCAGGAACCATGCCGACCGACCCGCGGCGGACCAGTGTCGCGCTGAACTCCGGCGCGGCGGCCGCGGGAGGCCGGCCTTCGATCTGCCGGATGAGGGCGCTCGCCGCAGCCACTCCCATGTCATACACCGGCTGCGCGATCACCGTGAGGGGCGGTGTGGTGAGGCGGGTCCAGGCGAAATCGTCGTACATCAGGAACGAGACGTCGGCCGGGATGGCCAGGCCCAGTTCCTGGATGGCCTCCACGACACTCAGCGCGATGAGTCCGTCCGAGGCGACGACGGCGGTGGCCGGGTCGTTGCCGAGGAGGACCTCGCGGGTGAGGTTCCGGATGGACTCGGCGCCGCCCGCATTGAGCCGCACGAGATCCTCCGGGAATTCGCACCCCGTGTCGGCAAAGGCCCGGCGCATGCCGTCCAGGCGATCGGAGATCTGCGAGGAGTCCAGCCGCATGCCCGCGGTGTAGGCGGCGGCGGTGCGCAGGGTAGAGATGAAGGCGATCCTCCGGTGTCCGGTCTGAAGGAGGTACCGGGTGGACTCGTACGAAATGGCTGCCATATCGACGGCGACCGTCTCCACCTCGAGCCCCTCTGCGGAGCGGTCCAGCAGGACCAGCGGACGCCCGGAATCGTGAACCCGCCGCAAATGCTGGGTTTCCACGGAGGACGCGGGGGCGACGATGAGGCCGTCGACCCTCTTGTCCAGGAGCACCCGCACGGCGTCCACTTCCGCTGCCGTGTTCTCATCGGTGTTGACCAGGATGACGTTGAACCCGCTCTTCTTGGCGGTGTCAGTGATGCCTCTGGTGGCGAGTCCGAAGTGCGGGTTTTCGATGTCGCCCACCACCACCCCGATGGTGTGCGATTTTCCCGTGTTCATGCTGCGGGCCAGCTCGTTGGGCCGGTAGTCCAGCTCTTCCGCAGCGGCCAGGACCCGCTCCCGGACGTCCTCGCTGACAGCGCCGTAGTTGCCCAGCGCGCGGGCGGCCTGTGCCTTGGACACCTGGGCAGCTTTTGCGACGTCGGCAACCGTTACGTCGCGCCGTCTTGCTCCGTCACTGCTCATGTTCACCTTTCAGAGGGGCTGTTGACGCGGCCTGTGAGTTCCGCTACATTTTCATCAATCGATGTGAGTCCGGTCTCAATCGTAGGGACTGAGACCGGACTCAGCAAGACCCCCCATCGACCACATCCTTGAGCGGCCCTGACAGCACCGCTTTCCCTCCCACGATTGGACAACGCTGTGATCAAACTTAACTTCCGCCCGGCAGCCGTGGCCGCAGCAGCCCTGGCGGCCATCCTCGCCCTCTCCGGCTGCGGCGGCTCCTCGCCGGCCAACTCAGCCCCCGCCGAGAACCCATACGGCCTGATTGAGCCGGGCACCAT
Source organism: Arthrobacter sp. Soil_N43 (assembly GCF_057655195.1). Lineage (NCBI taxonomy): Bacteria > Bacillati > Actinomycetota > Actinomycetes > Micrococcales > Micrococcaceae > Arthrobacter > Arthrobacter sp. Soil_N43. The sequence continues at coordinate 27,150 of NZ_JBDGML010000072.1, read as the reverse complement.
CCGCGTGGCCAGCCTGGGCGATTCGAAGCCGTACACCTTCACCGACGCGCAGGGCAACTTCACCGGCTTCGACGTCGAACTGTTCAAGGACGTGGCCCACCGGGCAGGCGTAGACAATGTTGTCTTCACCGGCCAGGACTTCTCCGGGCTGCTCGCCGCGGTGGCCAACGGCCAGTTCGACGTCGGTGTGGCCGCGATCGGCATCACCGACAAGCGCAAGGAAACCGTCGACTTCTCCGAGGGTTACCTCGCCGGCTACCTGACGGTCATCACCACCAAGACCTCGGGCATCAAGGATGTTGACGGCCTTTCCGGAAAGCGCCTGGGCGTGGTTCAGGGAACGCTCCAGGAAGCGTATGCCGTCAAGAACTTCACTTCCGCGAACCTGGTGCGCTTCCCGGACAACAACACGGCCATCTCCGCCGTCAACAGCGGCTCCGTGGACGCCCACTTCCTGGACTACGAGGCAGCCAAGGCATACCAGGAGCAGTATGGCCTGGTCAGCGCCGCAGACATCCCGTCCTTCGATGCTCCGGCGGGCTTCGCCATCGCCAAGGACAAGCCTGCCTTCAAGGAGGCCCTCAACAAGGGCCTGGCTGCAGCGATGGAAGACGGCACCTGGAAGAAGCTCTACCAGAAGTGGTTCCCGGGTTCGCCGCTGCCGGAGCAATACCTGCCGAAGGCCGAGCAGACCGCGTCCCCTGCCCCCAGCAAGTAAGCCCCTCCGGCAACCAATTCAACCGGCGATCCGGGCGGGCCGCCCTCCGCGGCCTGCCCGGAACCCACAAGCGAACTACGTCTGAGAGCAACCATGGACTGGCTCAACACCATCATCCGTACATTTTTTGACTTCGGCGCAATGGCCGAAGTGCTGCCCCAGCTCCTCGGGGTGGGCCTCCTCAACACCCTGATCATCTCCGTCGCCGCCACCGTCCTGGGCGTGGTGCTGGGCATGGTGATCGCCGTCATGGGCATCTCGCCGTCCAAATGGCTGCGGGTTCCGGCCCGGATCTACACCGACCTCTTCCGCGGCCTGCCCGCCATCCTCACCATCCTGCTGATCGGCCAAGGCTTCGCCCGGTTCAGCCAGTCAGTTTTCGGACCGTCGCCGTACCCGCTGGGCATTATCGCGCTGAGCCTGATTGCCAGCGCCTACATCGGGGAGATCTTCCGCGCCGGCATCCTCAGTGTGGACAAGGGCCAGGGCGAGGCATGCCGCGCGCTGGGCATGAGCCACGCCAAGTCGATGGCCCTCGTGGTGGTGCCGCAGGGCGTCCGCCGCGTGCTGCCGGCCCTGGTGAACCAGTTCATCGCCATCGTCAAAGACTCCTCCCTGGTCTACTTCCTGGGGCTGCTGGTCAGTGAGCGCGAACTGTTCCGGGTGGGCCAGGACGCTGCCGTACTGTCCGGCAACCTCTCGCCGCTGGTCATGGCGGGCATCTTCTACCTGGTGATCACGGTGCCGCTGACCCATCTGGTCAACTACTTCGACAACAGGTTCCGCACCGGCCGCCGCCGTCCTGCCGCACCCAGCAGCGGCTTGAAGGAAGTCAAGGAACTCGATGCGGCCTCGCCGCTGATTACCGGGAGCAACACATGAGCGTCGCTAGCAACACAACCGCCCCAGACATCGAGACGTTTCACGGTTCGAGCCTGGAACTGAAGAACCTGACCATGGCCTACGGCGACATCGACGTGCTCCGCAACGTCAGCCTCACCGTCGCACCGGGAACCACCACCTGCATTATCGGGCCCTCCGGCTCCGGAAAGTCCACGCTGCTACGCGGGGTCAACCGGCTCCATGAACCCAAGAGCGGCGATGTGCTGCTGGCCGGGGAGAGCGCCCTGCAGGTCAAACCGGATACGCTGCGGCGCCGCATCGGCATGGTTTTCCAGCACTTCAACCTGTTTCCCGACCACACCGCATTGGAAAATGTGGCGCTTGCCCTCTGGAGCGTCAAGGGCATGCCCAAGGCCGAGGCCATGGAACGCGCAAGGCGCCGCCTCGCCGAGGTGGGGCTGGCCGAACGCGCCGACCACCGGCCCCGGGACCTGTCCGGCGGGCAGCAGCAGCGCGTTGCCATTGCCCGGGCGCTGGCCATGGAACCTGAGGTCATGCTCTTCGACGAGGCCACCAGCGCGCTGGACCCCGAACTGGTCAAGGGCGTCCTGAACCTGATGGCCGGGCTCGGCCGCCGCGGCATGACCATGCTGGTGGTCACGCACGAGATGGGCTTCGCCCGCAAGGTCGCGGACCAGGTGGTCTTCATGGACGAGGGCGAAGTGGTGGAGGCCGGGACCCCGGCCGACCTCTTCGACAACCCCCGCAGCGAACGCCTGCAGCGCTTCCTTTCGGAGGTGCTGTGATGGACAGGGGCACAGCGGCACCCGTCCGGACCGCCGTCGTCGGCTTCGGGATCTCCGGCAAGGTGTTCCACGCGCCGCTGGTCGCGGCGGATGCGGACTACTCGCTGGATGTGATCGTGACGGCGGACCCGGCACGGGCCGCCGAGGCGGCCAGGCTCTACCCGCACGCGCGCATCGTGCCGACGCCGGAGGAGATGTTCGCGCTGGCCGGCGACCTGGACCTCGTCATCCTGGGCACCCCGCCGCACACCCACTTCGACCTCGCGGCCACGGCCATTGCGCGCGGCCTCCACGTGGTGGTGGACAAGCCCTTCGTGCCGACATCAGCCCAGGGGGAGGAGCTCATCGCTCGGGCGTCCGACGGCGGCGTACAGCTCACGGTCTTCCAGAACCGCCGGTGGGACGCCGACTTCCTGACGCTTCAAAATCTGCTGCGGCGGGAGGCGTTGGGCGAGCTGCGCACGTTCGAATCGCGGTTCGAATGGTGGCGGCCCGAGGGCTTCGGGAACTGGCGGGACAGCGTTTCCCTTGCTGAGGGCGGCGGGATCCTGCACGACCTCGGCGCGCACCTGATCGACCAGGCCATCCAGCTGTTCGGGCCGGTGGAGACGAGCTACGGCGAGACGGCCAACCGCGGAACCAATCCAGAGGCCGCAGACACCGAAGCGTTCGTGTCGCTGCTCCACGAGTCCGGAGTCCGCAGCAGGCTGTGGATGAACGGCATGGCTGCCCAGGTGGGCCCACGCTTTCACGTTCTGGGCTCGGAATCCGGCTACACCAAATGGGGCCTGGACGGCCAGGAGCCCGCGCTCGCGGCCGGCATGCCGCCGTCGGACCCCGTCTATGGCGTTGACCCCCAGGAGTCTTGGGGGCTTCTGGGAGTGGACGGCGCAGCGTCGCCCGTGCCCGCCGAGCGGGGCGCCTATCCCGAGTTTTACGTGCAGCTCGCCGCCGCCCTGCGGAGGGAGGGGCCGCTGCCCGTCGACCCGGCCGGGCCCCTCGAGGTCCTCAGGATTATCGAGGGCATCCACGCCCTCGCGTAGCTGACCCAGTATTTGCGGCGCCGGCCGCCGTATTTCCGGCGGCCCTATTTTCCGGACGCGGCTGCGCGTCCTCATCAATCGTGTCCACAATCCACAGAAAGGGAGAACTCATGTCCTCCACCGCCACCAAGCACGTCGCCATCATCGGCGGCGGCATCCTGGGCGTCTCCACCGCTGTCCACCTGCTCCGCGAAGGCGCGTCCGTGACGCTGCTGACGGAGCGCGGCCTGGCCAGCGAGGCCACCGGCCGATCGCTCTCCTGGCTCAACTCCGCCGGAGAGCGCTCCATGCCGTACCACCAGCTCCGCCTTGCAGGAGTGGACCGGTACCGCACCCTCTTCGCGGCTGATCCCAGCCGGGAGTGGCTGCAGTTCGGCGGCGGGTTGATGTGGAACGCTGCTGGCCAGCGGGAGGTCACCGAGGCCCGCCACGCGTACGAGAAGTCCGTCGGCTACGACTCCAAGCTGCTGGCACCGGACGAGATCGCCGCGCTGACGCCCGGAATCGACGCGGGGGCCGTTCCGGAGAATGCCATCTTCAACCCGGGTGAGGGCTGGGTCAGCCTGCCGGACCTCGTGGAATTCCTGATGGAGGAGTTCCACAGCCGCGGCGGCCGGCTGGTGCTGAACACCGGCAAGGCCTCCGTGGTGCTTGACGGCGGCCGGGCCGTCGGCGTCGAGACGGAGGCGGGGGAGACGTATGACGCCGACTCCGTGCTCGTGGCCTGCGGAGCGGCGACGCCCGCCGTCGTCGCGCCCCTGGGAGTGGAGATCCCGAACGGTTCCCCCGTGTCCATGCTGGTGGTGACCAAGCCGGTGGCCCATGACGTGCGGGCCGTGATGAACACGCCGCGTGCCGCCGTGCGGCCCAACCCGGGCAGCACCTTTGCGCTGGACCACGACTGGTACGAAGGGCGCATCACCGAGCACGCGGACGGCACGTTCAGCATCCCGGATGACGTTGTCCAAGAACTTGCCGACGAAGCATCCAAGCTCATCGCCGGAAACCCCGAGCTGAAGCCGGCGTCGTGGAAGATCGGGTACAAGCCGATCCCCGGCGACGGCGAGCCGGTCTTCGGCGAACTGGGCCAGGTGCCGGGCTGCTTCGTCGCCTTCACCCATTCCGGCGCTACCCTGGGGCTCATCGCCGGCGAACTGCTCGCGGGGGAGATCCTGACCGGCAACAGGCACCCGATGCTGGCCACGTTCCGGCCGGGGCGGTTCTCCTGACGCCTGGGGCTCTAAGCACGTCAGGTGTACTTTGAGGGGATGGAGGTCCTGGACTGGCTGCTCGATTCTGACCCTTCGATCCGCTGGCAGGTGCTGCGGGACCTGACGGACGCACCGCCGGAGGAGGTGTCCGCAGAACGCGCCCGCGTCGCCAGCGAGGGTTGGGGCGCCCGCCTGCTCGCGCTGCAGGGTGGGGACGGGCAATGGGACGGCGGCACGTACTACCCGTCGCCGTACGACGAGGCTGAGCCGGGCCAACCGTGGACCGCGACGACCTACAGCCTGCTGCTCCTGCGTGAATTCGGACTGGACCCCCGCAGCGAGCAGGCCCGCCGCGCCGTGGCGCTCGTCCGGGAGAACAGCCGGTGGGAGGAGGGGGACCAACCCTTCTTCGAAGGGGAGGTGGAGCCGTGCATCAACGGCATGGCCGTCACCCTCGGAGCCTATTTCGGACACGACGTCGACGGCGTGGTGTCGCACCTGCTCGGGGATCAACTGACCGACGGCGGCTGGAACTGTGAGGCGGAAAACGGCTCCACGCGGTCGTCCTTCGGGACCACCATCAACGTGCTCGAGGGGCTGTTGGAGCACGAACGCGCGACGGGCGGCTCACCGGCTGCTACTGCGGCCAGGAAACGCGGCGAGGAGTACCTGCTTGAACGCGGACTGCTCCGCAGGAAATCCACCGGCGACGTGATCAACGGGGACTGGCTGCACTTTTCCCACCCGACCCGCTGGTTCTACGACGTGCTCCGCGGGCTCGAGTATTTCCGTTCAGCCGGCGGTCCCCCCGACGATCGCGTGAATGAGGCGATCGGCGTGCTCCGTTCCAGGCGGCAGCCCGATGGCACCTGGCTGCTGGAGAACACCCACCCTGGACGGGTCCATTTCGCGATGGAGGACGGCGACGGACACCCAAGCAGGTGGAACACCCTCAGGGCGCTGCGCGTGCTCAGGTGGTACGGAGACTAACCCCCGTTTCCTTGTCCGCCCGCAGGGGCGGACAAGGACCTGCCGGTCCCGGCATCGCCTTGGGGAGAGCGGTGCCAGGCCGGCAGACTGGCCGAGCCATTCGGAAGTTCACCGTTCCGGCCAGATGCCCATAGTGTGGCAGCGCCGCCCTACAGAAACCTTGCGGCACCCTATGCCCGGCGCCGTGTCCGCAGGAGAGGTCAAATGGTGCCGCGGCCCTTGCTGCTCCGGTCTATGCGTGCTCCGGGGTGGAGGAGTGCCTGGGGGAGCCACTCGATTCGCGCGGGATGAGTGTTGGCATGGATTTCCGGATTCTTGGTTCCTTGCCCGGGTTCACGATGAGGTCGATCGCGTTGCCGGCGATCTGGTCCAGAGGCACGTGCACCGACGTCAGGGGGGTTGAGAGCCGGGACGAGAGGGGTATGTCGTTATAGCCGACCAGGGCCAGGTCTGCTCCGACAGTGACGTGGAAGCGGTGGGCCGCTGCGATGAGGCCCATGGCCAGATTGTCGTTGGCGGCGAACACAGCACTGGGGCGCCTTCCGGTGCTGCCGCCCAGCAGGGATTCCCCCGCGGAGAACCCGTTTTCTATGCCGTAGCCGACGGCCAGCTGCCATTCGTCCGGCAGCAGAATGCCCGCTTCGTCCAAGGCTCTGCGGGCACCTGCGAGCCTGGAAATTCCCGTGGACGTGAAGGACGGGCCCGTCACCACAGCAATGTCGCGGTGGCCCAAATCTATGAGGTGCCGGACGGCCAGGTATCCGCCGACCTCGTCGTCGCCCAGCGCGGAGGGGCTGACCCCGTCCGTGCGCAGCACCAGCGCGTGCGCCACACCCCGTTCGCGCAAGCGGCGGGGGAGCTCGTCGTCGAGGCGGGCCGTGGCCATGATGAGTCCGTCCACATTGCGGTCCAGCAGCGTCTCTGCGGATCGCCGTTCATCTTCAGGATCATCGCCGCTGGTGGCAACCATGGCGAAGTAGCCCCGGTCCGAGGCGGCGCGTTCGAGCTCCTCGAACATCAGGGCCATCACCGTGTCGCTGAGCCGCGGGACGAGCACTCCGAGGGTCCGTGTTTCGCCCCTGCGCAGGCTGGACGCGAACGAGTTGCGGCGGTATCCGAGTTCCTCGGCCACTTTGCGGACGTGCGCCGCGGCAGCTGAGCGCGATGCGGTGCCCCGTTCGTCCAAAGCGCGGCTGGCCGTGGAAAGACTCACCCCGCTGGCCGCAGCAACGTCCCTCAGGGTGACGCTCGAGCCTGGGGCAGCCGGTTCCATGTGAGTTCTCCTGTTCGGGATTGTCCTACTAGACACTCTATTTCCTCCTCATGCGGAAGCAGCCCTTGACAGTGAGGTGGAGCACATCGCAGAATGAAAACGTTCCCGCAAACGTTCTCACATCCTAGCGGGACTTCGGACAACAAGACAGAGGAAGCTCTTATGACCATCGACCTCCGCGGGCTGGTTCCCGCACCTGTAACGCCGTTCAACCGGGACGGCAGCGTCGACGTTGACGCCATCCACCGCCTCGGAGGCTGGCTGGCCAGCGTCGACGGCGTCAAGGGCCTGGTGGTCCTGGGGCACGCCGGGGAAGGGACGTTCCTGACCCAGGATGAGCAGGTACTCGTCATCCGTGAGTTCAAGAACGCGGTCAACGGCGAGATCCCGATCATCGCCGGCATCACCGGTGAAGGAAACACGGTCGCGGCCCTGGAAGCCAAGCGCGCGGTCGAGGCTGGCGCAGAGGCCGGGTTGGTCTACCCCTCCCATGGCTGGCTCCGGTTCGGATACCAGAAGGGCGCACCCCAGACCCGCTACAAGGAAATCTATGAAACGTCCGGCTTGCCGCTGATCCTTTTCCAGTACCCGGATGCCACCAAGGCCACCTACGACCTGGAAACCCAGTTGGACATCGCCGGCCAGGAGGGCGTGTTCGCAACCAAGAACGGCGTCCGCAACATGAAGCGCTGGGACACTGAAATCCCCGTCCTGCGGGCCACCTTCCCGGACCTGCAGATCCTGACCTGCCACGATGAATACCTGCTGCACACCATGTTTGACGTGGACGGTGCACTCGTCGGCTACGGCGGACTCGCCCCCGAACCGCTCGTGGAGCTGATCGCGGCCGGCAAGGCCAAGGACTACGCCGCCGCCCGCGCCATCCATGACCGCCTGCTGCCCGTGACGAAAAATGTGTACCACCGCGGGTCCCACATGGAAGGCACCGTCGCCCTCAAGGAAGGCCTCGTCGCCCGCGGCATCCTGGAACACGCCACCGTCCGCCCGCCGCTGCTTCCGCTTGCTGAGGGTGCCGGCGACGAAATCGCGCTGGCACTCAAGTCCGCCAACCTGGGCAGCGTAACCGTACCCGCCTGATCTCCGGATCCCTCAAGGGTGGCGGGCCCCCGCCCGCCACCCTTACCCAATGCCTTATTCTCCAATTAGGTCAACGACGACCCACAGCGGCGACGCTGTAGAAGGAGGACTCGCCATGAGCGAGCCAAACAAGACCATCGCCTCCCCGCACGCTCACCGAGGACAGACAGTCACCCACGAAAGCAGCCCCGTTCCGGCCGCACCGACCAAACGCCGGACGTTCCTTGGTTACCTCGCGCTCATGGGGCCGGCCTTCGTGGTCGGAGCCTGGCAGTTCGGACCCGGCAACCTCACCACCGCGGTGCAGGCTGGCAGCCGATATGACTACACCCTCGTCTGGGTCATTGCCGTATCCACAATTCTCATGATCTTCTTCACCGACATGAGCGTACGGCTGGGCATCGCCACGCCCACCTCCCTGATCACGTCCATCAAGGATCACCTGGGCAAATGGGTGGGAGTTCTGGCCGGATTCGGTGTCTTTGGAATCACCCTGATGTTCTCCGTCGGCAACGCCGTCGGATCCGGCCTTGGCCTGTCGCTGGTTTTCGGCGGCTCCCCGGTCCTCTGGACCGTCGTCTGCACCGCCGCGGTCGCCTTCGTCCTGGCTTTCCGCAACGTCTACGGCATTGTCGAGAAAGCCCTGTTGGTAATCGTCGCGCTCATGGCCGTCGCGTTCGTTGCCAGCGCTGTCGTCGCCCAGCCCGACTGGTACCGGTCCATGGAAGGCATGGTCCCGCAGTTGCCGGCCGGAAGCGAAATCCTCATCGTGGCGCTGGTCGGAACCAACTTCTCCATCAACGCCGCCTTCTACACCTCCTACGGCATCAAGGAAAACCGCCGCACCCGCGCCGACTACCGCGACATCACGCTCGTCGACACGATCCCAGGCATTGTCGCACCAGGCATCATGACCGCCCTTGTCATCATGGTGGCCGCCGCCGTGCTCGGCAAGACGGGCGCGGAGGCCGGGACAATCAATGCTCTCGCCTCCGTCTTCGCGCCGCTCGCAGGGCCTGTGGGCTCCATGCTCTTCGCCCTGGGCCTCTCAGGCGCCGCCTTTTCGTCCATGATCGCGAACGCAACCGCTGGCGGCACCATGTTCTCCGACGCCCTCGGCCGCGGGGCCAAAGCAGGATCACCGACCGCCCGCATTTTCACCGGCGTCATCCTGGCGTTTGGGCTGCTGATCACCCTTGCGTTCCAGTCCTCACCCGTCGGGCTGATCGTCATCGCCCAGTCCCTGACCGTGCTCATCGCCCCCATGCTGGGCGTCCTGATCGTCATTATGGCCAACAAGGCTTCCCTCATGGGAAGCCTCCGCAACAGATGGTGGCACAACCTGTTCGGTGTCATCGGGCTCATCACCATCATCGCGTCCTCCCTGCGCCTCATCACTACCCTGCTCGGATAGCGGTCCCCAACCCGAAGGCAATGGAATAAGGCCCCCATCTGCACAGGATGGGCGCCTTATTCGTCATTGGCCGAGGGACCGGCGACCTATGCGTCAGGGGCCGTGCCAGGAACCCGGTACTTGATCTGGCCGGCTTTCTGGAGGGCTTCCAGGGTTTCGTCCACGCTCAGAAGTACGGTCGTTTCCATTGAGCTCAATGCGCCGCCTCCGCTGATGGCCACCGCAACCGCGGCCATGGAGACGTTGTCGGGGGCCTCCCACAAGTTGTAGCCGTCGTGGGTGCCAAAGGCGTACCAGAATCCGTGGAGTTTCCCGCCGACGGATTCGATGTATTCCTGTGCGGCCTTCCTCCGGTCCTCGGGCTTGCTGACCAGCCTCGCCCAGGTCTCCGGTGTGTAGCTGAACTTCGACAGGTAGAGCGGCATGGTCTCGTCCTCTTGTTCGCGGTCGGGAGTGCGGATGCACCAAGAATGGCAGTGTGCCGTCGGGTCGGCAATGGTCCTGCGGCAGCTGATTAGCCGGCTACAAGAAGGCTTGTTCCGATGTCGCGTCCGATCCTGCGCAGCAGCGCGGCGGAGAGTTGGGAGTCCTTCGACGAGTCCTGGTCCGTGTATTCGGCCAGCGTGTAGACCCGGGTCAGAGATATCTCGGACCACCGCTCCCTGGGGAGCAGGGAGCGTCCGGCGACGGCGATGATCGGGCGGCGTCCTGACCGGCGGGCGACGGCGGCGGGCAGCTTCCCGGACAGCGTCTGTTCGTCGATGCTGCCTTCGCCGGTGATGACGACGTCGCAGCTGTCTTTGCGGGCGTTGAAGCCCAGCAAATCCAGGAAGTAGTCCGCACCGGAGACCTGCCTGGCGCCGAGGAGCAGGCAGGCGTAGCCGATGCCGCCGGCGCTTCCGGCGCCGTCGTGTCCTGCCAGCGCCGCCGCGTCGGCGAAGCCGGCCTCCGCCATCTTGGCAACGAAGTGCTCCAGGCCCTCGTCGAGGCCCGCGATGTCCTCCGGGCCGGCTCCCTTTTGCGGTCCGAAGACCGCCGGTGCCCCCTGTGCGCCGAGCAGCGGGTTGTGGACGTCGCTGGCAACAATGAGTTCCGTGTCGGCCAGTTCCGGAAGGTCAGTCCGGTGGATGGAGTGGATCTGCGCCAGGGCACTGCCGCTGCCGTAAAGCTGCCGGCCGCCGGCGTCGCGGAAGCTGTAACCCAGGGCGGTCAGCATTCCCATGCCGCCGTCGGTGCTGGCGCTGCCGCCCAGCGCCATGACGATCCTGGCCGGCTTCAGGCTGAGGGCGAACAGGATGGCTTCGCCGAAGCCGCGGCTGGACGCGCTCAGCGGCTGCAGCCTTCCGTCCGGGAGGAGCCCGAGGCCGCAGGTGTTGGCGACCTCGACGACGGCCGTGTCGCCGTCGAACGCGATGACTGCCTGGACGTGCTGGCCCGTGGGCCCCGCGACCGTGCAGCTTAGCCGGGTGAACCCGGAGGCGACGGCGGCATCGACGCTGCCGTCACCCCCGTCTGCCAGCGGAAGCAGTTCGCACTGGACCGCGCCGGCCCGGCCGGTGGAACCGGCTGCGGAGCGGAGCCCCGCGGCCAATGCGGCCGCCACCTCGCCGGCGGTGAGGCTGCCTTTGAATTTGTCGGGTGCGATGAGGGTCCGCACGGTTTTCGGGGCGGCTGTGTTGTGCATGTCAGAGGGTTTCCGAGTAGGCGGGAGTGCGGCCCCGGGAGTGCCCGGCATCAGCTGCGGTCGCGTCGTGCTTGGGGCTGATTTCCCTACGGGCGTGGTGGCCGTATTCCGCCAGGTCGTCGTCGATGTCCGTGACCTCGTTGAGATGGATCGGGTCCTCACTGGGCATCGGCTCAACGGTTTCGCCGGCGAAGACGCGGCGGGCGCGGTCCGCGTCCAGGGTTCGGTCCCACCAAGCGATGAACAGCGTGGCCACCGCGTTGCCGGTGAAGTTCACCAGGGCCCGGCACTCTGACATGAACTTGTCGATGCCGAAGATGAGCATGATGCCGGCCGCCGGGATGGTGCCGATGGTGGTCAGCGTGGCCGTCAGGGCGATGAAGCCACCGCCGGCGACGCCTGCTGCGCCCTTGGAGGTAAGCAGCATGACGGCGAGCAGGCCCAGCTGCTCGCCCAGGGTCAGGTCCGTGTTGGTGGCCTGGGCGATGTAGAGGGCGGCAAGGGAGAGGTAGATGGCGGCCCCGTCGAGGTTGAAGCTGTAGCCGGTGGGGACAACCAGGCCGACGGTCTCTTTCTTGACGCCGGCGTGCTCGAGCTTGCGCATCAGGCCGGGCAGGGCCGGTTCGGCGGTGGAGGTGCCGAGGATGAGCATGTATTCCTCTTTGAGGTGGCGGATCATCGTGAAGATGTTCAGCTTCAGGAAGAGCATGATGGAGCCGAGCACGATCACCACGAAGAGGATGGAAGTGATGTAGAACAGGGCGATGAGTCCACCCATGCTGGTCAGGGATGAGACGCCGAACTTGCCCACGGCGTAGGCCATGGCGCCGAAAGCGCCGATCGGGGCGGCCTTCATGATGAAACTGAGGATCTTGAACATCACACCGGTGAGGCGCTGCACGCCGTCGAGGACGGGGGCGCCGACCTTGCCCATGGCGTTCAGAGCGATGCCGAAGATGACGGCGATGAAGATGATCTGCAGGATGTTGCCCTCAGCGAAGGGGGCAACCATGCTTTCAGGGATGACCTTGGTGAGGAACTGCCACCATTCCTGGTTTGCTCCGGCGTCGATCAGTTTTGCCGCGGACTCGGAAGTTTCGATGCTGTCCGCGTCGGCGTTGACGCCGTCGCCCAGTCGGAAGATGTTGATGGCGACAAGGCCGAAGATCATGGCCAGGATGGTGCCGACCTGGAAGTACGTCAGCGCTTTCAGCCCGGTCATGCCGACCTTCTTGAGGTCCGCCACGCTGGCGATGCCGCCCACGATCGTGAGGAACACGATGGGGCCGATGAGCATCTTCATCGCATCAACGAAGGTGGTTCCGATGGGTTCCATGGCGATGCCGACACTTGGCGCGAGCCAGCCGACGAGAATGCCGATGACGATGGCGGTCAGTACCCAGAAATACAGCTGCCGGTACAAAGGCGTTTTGCGGGCCGGGGTGCTAGCTGCCGCCCCGGCGGTGGTGATGTGATCCATGATTCCTACCTCGTTGTGGAATGTCTCTGGAGTGCGCGGAGGTCCCTTCCCAACACTCGCAAGCTCGTGTCGGGGCCCTCGGGACGCCGCTTATGAGTACAGGGCGACGTCCGACGGCGGCGGGCGACCGCCGTCGGACGTTTGGTTGGCGGGGCGGTGTCAGACGGCGGCCAGGGTCAGCGTGAGGGCCTTGATGATGGCGTCCGTGACGTCGTCGGTGTTTGCATCGCCGCCGACGTCGCGGGTCAGGTGGCCGGCGGCGGTGGTCTGCTCGATGGCGGCCTCCACACGGCGGGCTTCCTCATGCAGGCCGAAATGGTCCAACATCAGGGCGGCGCTGGCGATCGCACCGATCGGGTTGCTGATGCCCTGGCCCGCAATGTCCGGAGCGGAGCCGTGGACCGGTTCGAACATGGACGGGAAGCGGCGCTCCGGGTTGAGGTTGGCGCTGGCTGCCAGGCCCAGGCTTCCAGCGAGGGCCGAGCCCAGGTCCGAAAGGATGTCGGCGTTCAGATTCGAGGCGACGACGACGGAGAGGTCCTCGGGCTTGAGGATGAACTTCGCGCTCATCGCGTCGACCAGGACGCTTTCGGTTGCCACGTCCGGGTAATCCAGGGCTACGCGCTGGAAGGTTTCGTCCCAGAGGACCATGCCGTACTGCTGGGCGTTGGACTTGGTCACGGAGGAGACCTTCTTGACCGTGCGGGTCCGGGCCAGGTCGAAGGCGAAGCGCATGATGCGTTCGCAGCCCTTCTCGGTGAACAGTGCGGTCTGCAGGGCGACTTCGTTGCCCGGGCCGCGGCCGCTGAGGTTCCGGCCGCCGAGGCCGGCGTATTCGCCTTCGCTGTTTTCGCGGACAACCACCCAGTCGAGCTCGGTGTTGTCGGCCTTGCGGAGCGGCGACTGGATACCCGGGAGGAACTTGACCGGGCGGATGTTGGCCCACTGGTCGAAGTTCTGGGTGATGTTCAGGCGCAGGCCCCAGAGGCTGATGTGGTCGGGGACGTTTTCCCAGCCGACGGCGCCGAAGTAGATGGCGTCGAAGTCCTTCAGGGTCTCCAGGCCCTCGGGGTCCATCATCTGGCCGGTCTTTTCGAAGTAGCCGCAGCCCCAGGGGAACTCGGTCCACTCGAAGGAGAACTTGCCGCCGGAGTTCTCGGCCAGGGCGTCCAGGACGCGGCGGCCTGCGGAGACGACCTCTTTGCCGACGCCGTCTGCGGGGATTGATGCGATCGTGAATTTCTGGGTGGCGCTCATGTGCCTACCTCCTCGTTGAGTCTGCTAGCAGCGTCACACTGCCCTTCCTCTTCAAGTAGAGGGCACAGCGCCCGGACCCGTCCAAGACCAAGATCCGATACGGCAAATAGGCTCAGCCTATGTGTCAGCTGCGTCGGGTTTGCCCTTGGCGGCGTGCAGCGCCGCGACGGCAAGGAATGCCCGGGCTGCCGGCGTCAGGTCTTCCTTCCGGCTCAGGATGGCCACGTGCAGATAGGAGACGGGCTCAATGAGCAATGTCCGGAGCCCGGCCTTCTGGGCTGTCGGCGCCCAGGAGGAAGGCATGACTGCGTGGCCCACACCCGCCAAGACCAGCGGAAGAATCGAGGTCCGGTGGGCCACTTCAACCACGATTTCGGTGTTGACGCCGCGGGCCAGGGCATCGTCCACCAGCCAGCGCATCAGGGAGCCGCGCTGGCTGGCGATCAGCCGGTGGCCTCCCAGGTCCGCCCGCTGGATCGCTGACCCGGTGCCGAAGGTGTCGGCGTGCGGGTTCACGATCAGGATCAGCGGCTGGCGCTCCAGCTCCAGGACCTGGACGCCGGGAACCTTCATCGCGCTGGAAGAACCTGCCAGTCCGATCTCGGTGCTGCCGCTGCGGACGGATTCGATCACTTCCTCGGGTGTGAACGCGGCACTGATGTTGAGCCGGACAGAGGGGTGGTCGCGGGTGAAGCCAGCGATCATCGAGGTCAGCGGCTCGATGCCGGGGGAGGGCATGGTGGTGATGTCCAGCCTGCCGCTGCGCACGCCACGGAGCGCCAGCACCGCCGACTGTGCGGCGTCGAGGTCCCGCATCACCAGGCGGGCGGGGCCTACGAGTTCCCTGCCGGCTTCGCTGAGCACGGCACGCCGGCCGATGCGGTGGAACAGCGGGACACCGAGCTCCTTCTCCAGGCTAGCGATGGTCTGGGAGAGGGACGGCTGGGCGATGAGCAGATGTTCTGCTGCGCGGTTGAAGCCGTCGTGGTCGACTACGGCAAGAAAGTACTTGAGTTTCCGGGTGTCCACGCCGCTCCTTCGCAGGGTTTCGTTCCGTGCCTCGGCGTCATTCGTCCTCGTCTGTGGAGTCTTCGCCGGTGAGTTCTGCGAGAACCTCGGCTGCATCGCTGTTGCCGTTGGCTGCAAGCCGCTTCAGCTCATCCAGGTCGGACTTTTCGCTGGCGAGTTCAACTAGCTGGTCCGCAGCGTCCCTGCTGCCGCCGTCAGCAAGGCGCCGCAGTTCTTCGAAGTCTTCGCGCTCCGCTGCACGTTCGATCAGTTCGCCGACGGCGTCGACGTCCCCGCGGGCCGCTTGTTCCCGCAATGCTTCGAGCTCGGAATCTGACATGGTGGGTGCCTCCAAGGGCATTAGTGCTGGTGGACCTGGTTCCGCAGCGCTCCGAGCCCCGAGATCAGCGCCTCGAGACCCAGGGTGAATGCGACGTCGGCCGGCCGCTCATGGCCCTGCTCGGCCAGGCTGCGCACGGCGGCGGTAAAACTCGGCGTCGCCTCGGCCATGGATCCGGGGTCGAAGATGTCCGCCGGTGCGGTGACGTCATAGGCCGAACCGAAAATGAACGATTCCAGGGCCACGATGGAGGAGACGATCCGCTCCTCGGGGAAGCCGGCGTCGCGGAACCCCGCGCTCACGGTCTCGTACATCGCCAGGGTCTGCGGGGCGTCCGTTACGGGCAGCACTGCGATGACCGGGATCAGCGGGGTGTGACGGGAAAACACGTCGCGGTAGCTCCACGCCCACTTCCGCACGGCCTCCTCCCACGGTTCGGCATCGAAGGCTGACAAGTCCACCAGTGCTGCGAGGTGGTCCTCGACCAGGAGCAGCACGTCGCGTTTGGATTTCACATGGTTATACAGCGCCGACGGCGCGACGTTCAGTGCGCGGGCCAGCGCGGCCATGGTGAGGCCGTCATAGCCCTTTTTTTCGACGAGTTCGAGCGCGGCGCGGGTGATGCGGGACTTGTCGAGTACCCCGCCGACTGGCCGTCCGACGCGGCGCCGGGCAAGGTCTTCCACGGCAGTCTCTCCCGTGGCGGTGCTTCCCGGGGCGGGTGGTGCCGGCATGGCTGGCCTTTCTGCAGGCGGTGTCTTCATCAGTATTCCATCAGCCCCTTCCCGTCCGCGGACCGACCGGCTATAGTTTCTCATAAATGAATAGCATTCATTTAGTGGTGCGCATCACCCGCGGCCACAGAGAAAGGACATCATGCTGAATCTTGACCGCGACGTCGTGATCGTGGGCGCCGGCCCCTCCGGGCTCACGGCGGCCCGTGAACTGAAGAAGGCCGGCCTCACGGTCGCCGTGCTCGAGGCCCGCGACCGCGTGGGCGGCCGGACCTGGACCGACACCGTGGACGGCGCCACCCTGGAAATCGGCGGACAGTGGGTCTCGCCGGACCAGACCGCCCTGCTGGCGCTCCTGGACGAGTTGGGCCTGGAAACCTACTCCCGCTACCGGGAGGGCGAGTCCGTCTACATCGGCGCCGACGGCACGCCCGTCCGCTATACAGGCGACTCCTTTCCCGTCAGCGCGGAAACCGCTGCGGAAATGGACAAGCTCATCGGCCTGCTGGACACGCTCGCCGCCGAAGCCGGCCCCACAGAGCCCTGGGCCCACCCGAAGGCCCGCGAGCTGGACACCATTTCGTTCCACCACTGGCTCCGCCGGCATTCAAGCGACGAGGAAGCCTGCAACAACATCGGCCTGTTCATCGCAGGCGGCATGCTCACCAAGCCCGCCCACGCCTTCTCCGCGCTGCAGGCTGTGCTGATGGCTGCCTCCGCCGGATCCTTCACCCACCTGACGGACGAGGACTTCATCCTGGACAAGCGGGTTATTGGCGGGATGCAGCAGGTCTCCCTGCTGCAGGCAGCGGAGCTGGGGGAGGACGTGATACTCAGCAGCCCTGTGCGCACCATCGGCTGGGAGCCGGCGGCCGACGGCGGAGATGGCTACCGCGTCACCGCCGTGTCCGAGCGCGCCACCGTCAACGCCCGCTTCGTGATCATGGCCGTTCCGCCCAACCTGTACTCCCGGGTCTCCTTCAACCCGCCGCTGCCGCGCCGCCAGCACCAGATGCACCAGCACCAGTCACTGGGCCTGGTCATCAAGGTGCACGCCGTGTACAGCACGCCGTTCTGGCGCGAGGACGGGCTGTCGGGGACTGGCTTCGGTGCCGGCTCCCTGGTCCAGGAGGTCTATGACAACACCAACTTCGGCGACTCCCGCGGCACGCTGGTGGGCTTCGTCTCGGACGAAAAAGCCGACGCCGTCTTCGAGCTGGATGCAGAGTCACGCAAGCGGGCCATCCTGGAATCCATCGCGGGCTTCCTGGGTGACAAGGCCCTGGAGCCGGAGGTCTACTACGAATCCGACTGGGGCTCAGAGGAGTGGACCCGCGGCGCGTATGCCTCCAGCTACGACCTCGGCGGCCTGCACCGCTACGGCAAGGACCAGCACGCACCCGTGGGGCCCATCTACTGGTGCTCCTCCGACCTCGCCGCCGAGGGCTACCAGCATGTGGACGGCGCGGTCCGCATGGGGCAGGCCACCGCTGCCCGCATCACCTCGGCAGCCGGCACCGAAGAAGCCGGAACCAAAGCGGCCGGAACCGAAGGGGCCGGCGAGCGTGCGCTGGCCCCCGCTACTGCCGCCGTCGGCTGACGCGGCCGCCCCCATCCCATTCAACGGCGAATGAACTACCGGAGAGGCATCCCATGAGCACCAAGGCCGCTGTCGCCCAGGATCCGCACAAGAAACTCAGTGAAAAGGGCCTGAAGGCCGGTTCCGTAGGGCTGCTCGGGGCGGTGGTGATCGGCGTTTCGTGCATCGCGCCGGCGTACACGCTGACCGCGGCACTCGGGCCTACGGTCTCCGAAGTGGGCGTGCACCTGCCGGCCATTTTCCTGGTGGGGTTCATCCCCATGCTGCTCGTGGCGCTGGGGTACCGCGAACTCAACAACGCCATGCCCGACGCCGGAACCTCCTTCACGTGGGCGACGCGCGCCTTCGGCCCGTGGGTCGGCTGGATGGGCGGCTGGGGGCTGATCGCCGCCACGATCATCGTGCTGTCCAACCTCGCGGCGGTCGCCGTCGACTTTTTCTACCTCATGCTGGCGCAGCTTTTTGGCAACCCCGAACTTGCGCAGCTCGCCGCCAACCTGCCGCTGAACATCGCCACCACCCTGGTGTTCATCGCCGCTGCGTGCTGGGTTTCTTACCGGGGCATGGAAACCACCAAAGGCGTCCAGTATGTCCTGGTGGGCTTCCAGCTGCTCGTGCTGGGCTGGTTCGCCGTGTCCGCGTTCGTCCATGTGGCAAGCGGCTCGGCGTTCGACGCCACAGCCATCTCGCCCGACTGGTTCAACCCGTTCGCCGTGGACTCGTTCTCCTCGTTCGCGGCCGGAGTCTCGCTCTCGATCTTTATCTACTGGGGCTGGGACGTGACCCTGACGATGAACGAGGAAACCAGGAATCCGGAGAAGACGCCGGGCCGCGCGGCGACCGTGACCGTCGTCGTGATCGTGGCCATCTACATGCTCGTCGCCCTGGCAACCCTGGCCTTCGCCGGCGTGGGTGAGACCGGACTGGGCGCCGGGAACCCTGAGAACCAGTCCAGTATCTTCGCCGTCCTGGCGGGACCGGTGATGGGTCCGTTCGCCATCCTGATGTCGCTGGCCATCCTCAGCAGCTCGGCCGCCTCCCTGCAGTCCACGTTTGTCTCGCCGGCACGCACGCTGCTGGCGATGGGGCACTACAAGGCGCTGCCAGCGGGGTTCGGCAGGGTCAGCCCGGCGTTCAAATCGCCGAGCTACGCCACGGTGGCAGCGGCTGCCGCCGCGGCCGGGTTCTACGTCATCACCCGGACCACGTCGGAGAACGCCCTCTGGGACACCATCACGGCGCTGGGCATGATGATCTGCTTCTATTACGGCATCACGGCGCTGGCCTGCGTCTGGTTCTTCAGGGCAGTGGCCTTCAGCAACGCCAGGGCCTTCTTCTTCAAGTTCCTGGCACCGCTGCTCGGCGGGGTCATCCTGCTGGTCATGTTCGTCAAGACGGCCTACGACTCCATGGACCCGGAGTACGGCTCGGGATCGTCCGTGGGAGGCGTCGGCATGGTGTTTGTGCTGGGCATGGGCGTGATCCTGCTCGGCGTGGTGGCCATGCTGGTGATGGCCAGGATCCGTCCTGAGTTTTTCAAAGGGCAGGTACTGGCCCGCGGCCTGTAGCGCAGCGGGGTAGAAAGTAAGCACACTTATCAATAGGGTGGTCCGAGGGGAAGATTTCCCGCGCTGAACAGAATGACAACAGAACGTCTTGAACAGAACGAGGTGACAGCATGCCGGAAACCGCCAACATCAGCAAAGTCACGGACATCATCAACGATTCCCGCATCGGGATGTTCACCACCATCAACGAAAAAGGCGCGTTGGTCAGCCGGCCGCTGGCCGTCCAGGATGTGAAGGACGACGGCGACATGTGGTTCTTCACCGGGGAGGGAACCTCCCAGGTGGCGCACATCGGCGCGGACCCGCGGGTCAACGTGTCCTTCGGCAAGGGCACGGAATGGGTGTCCGTCGCCGGAACCGCGGAAGTGGTCCGGGACCGGTCGAAGATCCGCGAACTGTGGAACCAGGCGGTGGAGGCGTGGTTCCCGGACGGGCCCGACACCCCCGAGGTGGTCCTGCTGCGCGTCGACTCGGACTCCGCGGAATACTGGGCAAGCCCCGGTGGCACTGCCGCCACGGTGCTGCAGTGGGTAAAGTCCAAGGTCACCCACAGCCGCATGAGCGTCGGCGAAAGCGGCACGGTGGAGCTGTAACGGGCGCAACTACTCAAGGCGCCAGCGCGCGAAGGCCGCCATCCGGATGACCCGGATGGCGGCCTTCGCTTTGTTGTGCTGCGTCCCTGTTGACTCCTAATGCCCTGTTGGCGGTTGCCGCGTCAGGACGCCGGCACAGGCTCCTTCACCTTCAGGGGTTCCACCTTGCCCAGGACGAACAGGTAGTTGGCGGCACCGATCAGGGACACGGCGCCGATGACGGCCAGCGGCGCCACGAACGATCCGGTCTGGTCCACCAGCACGCCGATCAGGATCGGGGTGAAAATGCCGGCCAAGTTGGAGGCGAAGTTCTGCAGGCCGCCAATGGAGCCCACGTGCCGGGAGCTGGGTGCGACGTCGGCCGGCAGTGACCAGATGCCGGTGGCGGCAACGGTGAGGCTCGAATACGCCACGGACAGCAGCGCCAGGGCCATCCATGCTTCGGGAACCAGTGCGGCGAACATGATGACCGAACCGCCAATCAGCCCGCCGGCAATGGCGGTCTTGCGGACCTTGGTAACGGATACTCCGGCCCGGACTGCGCGGTCGGCCAGGTAGCCGCCGAGCCAGCCGCAGAGCACGGCGCAGATGCCCGGAATCGCCCCGAACATGCCGAGCTTGAGGAGGTCGAAGCCGCGTTCCTTGACGAGGTAGCTCGGGAAGAAGGTGATGAAGAAGTAGATGGCGCTGTTCAGGCAGAAGAAGCCAAACATCATGCTGAGGATGGTGCGGTACTTGAAAAGTGCACGCCATGGCAGCTTTGCTGCGTTTGCATCGTCGCTTCCCTCACCGCGGGCGCCGCCTTCCTCGATGTAGGCCACCTCGGCGGCATTGGCCCCCGGGTGTTCCTGCGGGCTGCGGTACACCTTCCACCACACCGCGGCCCAGATGATGCCGGCAATGCCGATGATGATGAAGACCGCGTGCCAGGAGGTGAGGGCAACGATCAGGGTGACGATGGGCAGTGCGATGACCGCGCCGACCCTCGAGCCGGAGTCCCAGATGCTGGTGGCGAAGGCCCGTTCCCGGACCGGGAACCAGGTGGCAACCACCTTGGCTGCGGTGCTGGGGGCCGGGCTTTCACCGACGCCGAGGAGGAACCGTGCGGCGAACAGCGACCAGAAATTCGTCGCGGCGGCGGTCACCATGGTGAAGACGGACCACCATACAGCGGCCAGCGAGAATGAGCGGCGCGGTCCCACCTTGTCCACGTACCAGCCCGCGGCGAGTTGGCAGAAGTCGTAGGCCCAGAAGAAGGCGGCAAAGATGAGACCCTGCTGCGTGGCGGTGAGCTCGAAGTCCTTGCCCATGAACGGCAGGGCGACGCTCAGGCTTGAACGGTCAAGGTAGTTGATGCTGAGTCCGATGAAGGCGAGCCAGATGATGACCCAGCGTTTCCGGGTCATCAGGCGCGGTGGTGTGGGGGATGATTTGGTGGCGGTCTTGCTTCCGAGCGCAGTCATGCGGTCTCCTTCGACGTGAACATGGCTTCGGGTGCCTGGGGCACCGGCGGGAGGGAAGACGCCGAAGAAGTCGGCGCCAAAATCATATAGGAATCTTGTTAATCATATAGATAATGTGATGCGGATCAAGTCCTGCTCCAAAAAAGGCTGAAATACTGGAAAAGGTCTTGAGCCGGGGTGGCCCAGCAAAAAGCTGACGTACCTCGCGGCACTGTCTAACCGACGATCTGTCCGCCGGCTCAAGGTCCGGACTACGGCGCAGTCACAGCCGTGGGTGTCGAGGGAACAGGCTCCTATGGGGGTGGAACTCGCCAGGATCCTGAGCGGCGCAGGGATGAAGGTGTTGGAGGTCAACCGCCCGAACCGGGCCGCGCGCCGGCTGAAGGGTGGCGGGCTGAAGGACAGATGTCACCTGCTACAGGCTTTGGCCCTCGCTACGGGCCTCGAGCATCGATTCACGGAGCCGGGACTGAGCCAGGGCCAGTCCGGCCTGCGCCGCTCCCCGGGCCACCGATAGTCCGATCACTTGGGGCACGACCCTGATCTCCGGGACGGTGGGAAGGCTTTGTGTCAGTCGCCTGCGCGCCTCGGGAAGGACTTCGTCCACGATCGGACTCAGGCGACCCACAAAATAGACGGACTCCGGGTCCAGCGTAACGGCAACGGCACCGACTGCCGTCACGATCGCCGTCGTAAATGCCTCCACCACTTCCGCGCGGGACGCCATTTCCTGCGGCTGTGACCACAGGGCTTCGATGCCTTCCAGGTCCAGTCCCCGTCCTTGGGCGAATCGGAGGAGGCCCGTTGTGCTCAACAGTCCGTCGAGGGTCTCGTTGCCGACGCCGGAGAAGAGAACACCACCCAGATCACCGAAGGCAGGGCTCCGCCCTTTGGCGATCTCATGATCAGTACAACCAGCGAAGCTCAGCACCGTACTGAGCATGAACAAAGCGGCATTTCCTATGCTCGCATCATCCTTCAGGATCCCCCGTAAGGATGCGTTGGCATCGCTCTCAACGGTCACGGGAGCATTCAACCGTTCTTCAATGGCACTCTGGAGACGTGAAGCCAGGAAAATCTTCCTTGATTCTGGTGTCCCGGACCAGTTGGTGCCATTCGGGACACGGCCGGGCAACGCGGCGACGATTTGGCGCAACGGTCCCTCTGCGGAATCACTGGTCTCCACAATCAAGTCCACCAGCCACTCGGCAGTGGTTCCAACATCGCCCCCCTCGAGGCTGGGAACAATGGTGTGCCTGATCTCGCGACCTCTCAGGTCAGTTACGAGGACGCACGTGGTTCGCGTCCCGAAAGAGATACCGACGATGTGCCCCGCCGTGCCGGGGACATCCAGATAGGTGGAGGGCCGGCCACGGCGCACAACGGCATCGACTCCCTGCTCAACGAGGAAACCGTCAAAAAGAAGCTCATCCACCTTCCGGGACACCGTCGCCTGACTCAAACGTGTCAATTCGATCAGCCTGGTGCGCGTCAAGGGCGCCTCTGAAAGGACCGCATCAAGGACAGAAGCCTTAGTGTAGTCACGTGCCGTGGGGATGCTGCTCATAGCACAACCTTATTGAGAGTTCCGACCTAAACCGGGACGTGAGGGGCTGTCCCGGTAGTCGTTGATGGGGTTACTGGTCTTCTTTCGTTGCGCGTTCGTCGGCGATCGCCGGTTCCGGCCAACGGGCGGTACGCCCGGCAGGGCAACAAACTGCCGGGCGTACGGTTCAATTGGGGCGTCGGCGCGCCCACTGGTCCTAGCGGATCGTGGCCTCGGTGATGGCTGATTCGCCCAGGCCCCAGTACTCCAGGGACTTCTTGTATTCCGGGGTTTCCAGCACGGACTGGATCGCCTTCTGCAGGGCCGGCGTCAGCGGTGATCCTTTCTTCAGCCCCATGGCGACGTTGGTGTTCGTGCGGGTATCCATCCTCGGCTGCAGGACGGTGAAGTGGTTGGGCTGCTGTTCGTTGGCCCAGGCCAAGGCGCTGGCGTCGTAGAAGACGCCGTCGATCCGCTTGGAGTCCAGCTGCGTCAGTGCCTCCTGGACGTTGGGCAGCGTGATGGCGTTGATGGCCGGCTGGCCCTTTTCCTCACAGGTCCACTTCGAGACGTTCGGCAGGTGCTTCAGCTGCTGGGTGGAGCCCTTGGTCACGCCAATGTTCTTGCCGCAGAGGGTGTCGTTGGTCAGATTGAGCGGGTTGCCCTTGGCTACCGCCACGGCCGAGCCGCCCTTAAGGTAGTTGATCATGTCCAGGACCTTGAGCCGCTCCTCGGTGGCGGACATCGTAGTGGCCGTGAAGTCGTACCGGCCACCGTCAATGCCGGGAATGATCGTGTCGAACGCCGTGTTCTCGAACTTCAGCTTCAGCCCCAGCTTTTTGGCTACCAGGCGGGCGAGGTCCGGGTTCACGCCGATGGGGGTGGTGTTGTCCTCGGCCAGGAACGTCATCGGCGGGGAACTCAGATCCATCGCGACCGTCAGCTCACCCCTGGCTTTATAGGACCCGGGCAGCAGCGCCACCGCGTCGGCATCCGGTTGGACGCCTTCTGAGATGTCACGGGTGTTCTGCGTCTTCGGGATATCCGTCGCCGGAGTGCCTGTTGCCGTACCGCCACAGGCGGTGAGGGCAAGCAGGACAGCAAGTCCCGCAGTCGCCGTCTGGATTTTGTTTCTGGTCTTCATGGTGCAATCCTTCAAATCGTTTCAGCGGGTGTAATCCGCAGAATGAGTGAGCTTGTTCAACAGGATTCCCCCGGGCCCATTCGGCCTAGCGCAGTGCCTTGAAGGCATGGCCCAGTGCTTCGAGCAGGCGATCGGCATCATCGCTGGAGAACGGCATTGGGGGGCGGAGTTTCAGGACATTGCCCTGGGCGCCGCATGCCGAGATGAGGATCCGGTCCTGCCGGAGGGCATTCACGATGCCAGCGGCGGCTTCCCCGTCGGGTGAGAGCGTGGATTGGTCCGTGACGAGGTCGACACCGATAAAGAATCCGCTTCCGCGGACTTCTGCAACCTGGTCCAGACCCTGAGTGAGGTCCCTGAGTCCAGTGATGATCTTTCCGCCTACCTTGAGGGCGTTGTCTATGAGCGATTCCTCGCGGATCACGTCCAGGACGGCCTGGGCAGCGGCGATGGCTACTGAGTTTCCGCCGAAGGTGTTGAAGTAGCGGATGTTCTTTCCGAATTCCACGAGCAGTTCGGGTTTGAAGATTGCTGCCGCGACGGGGATGCCGTTACCCATGGGTTTGCCGATGGTCACGATGTCCGGGACGATTCCGTGGCGTTGGAAGCCCCACCATTCCTCACCGGTGCGGCCGAAGCCCGGCTGGACTTCATCGGCGATGTACAGGCCGCCCACAGCATGGATTTCCTCAACGATGGGACGCAGGAAGCCAGGAGGGCCGGCGAAGACACCGTCGGAGGAGAAGATGCTGTCGGCGATGAACGCCGCCACTCCGATGCCGTGCCGGTGAAGGTCGGCGATGGCGGCACGGACCTGGTTCCGCAGATGTTCCTCCAGGGACCCTTGATCCAATGGGTATCGCAGGGAGTCCGGGGCGTCGATGACCCGGACGTTCGCGCCCAGGGGCACGCCGATGCCCAGGGAGGGTGAGAAGGACGCTACTTCGGTTGTTAGTCCGTGGTACGCGCCGGAGGTGACGATGATGCCCTGGTTTCCGGTGGCGTATTTGGCGACGCGCATGGCGAGGTCGTTGGCTTCGGATCCGGTGCAGGTGAACATGACGTGGCCCAGCTCGGCAGGGAACGTGGAAAGGAGCTGCTCGGAGTAATCGAGGATGGATTCCTGGACATAACGGGTGTTGGTGTTCAGCGTCTGCATCTGTTCGTGGACGGCGGCGATGACCTTCGGGTGGGCGTGCCCGACAGAGGGGACGTTGTTGTAAACGTCGAGATAGTCGTTTCCATTGCGGTCAAACAACGTCACGCCCTTGCCGCGGACGATTTCCAGGGGCGTGTCATAGAAGAGCCGGTAGCCGGGTCCGAGGCTCTTGTCCCGGCGCCGGATGTTCTTCTGCATCTGGTTTGGGAGTTCATTGAGGCGGTTGGGATCAAAGCCATTGATCATTGCACGCGATGGCCTGCGGATTTGGGAAGTGTCCATGGTTTCTCCTTGAAGGCTGTGAGTCTGGTTCAGGATGTGAAAGGAAGTCTTGGTGCAGGGGCGGCGGCTGTGGAGGCGAGCCGGTCCCAGTCAGGCTTGGAGTGGGAGAGCAGATAATCGCGCCTTTGCGGCAGCTGGCTTGCCCGCCACTGCGTGATCAGGGCCCGCAGGAGCAGTCGGGCCTGCGCTGAGATGATCAGAGCCTCCAACTCCTGGTTCGGCAGCGGACGGATACTTCGGTAGCCCTCCATGACCTGAAGTGCGCGCTCCCAGGGGCTGGCCGGGACTGCTCCTAGAAGGTTGGCCATGGTGACGCTGAGGTCGAAGATCACGGGAGTCCGAACGACGTCTCCGAAGTCGATGATCCCGGTCACGTAGTCCGGCCTGTCCGGGTTGACAATGACATTGAACGGGCTGAAATCTCCGTGGACGACCTGGCAGGTCAGAATGTCGAGAAGCGGAACGACTTTCTCGTCGAACCGGTCGAAAATGCCTTCGGCCAGGGAGCGTTTTTGCTGCTCATCGACATGGTCAAGAAGCGGCCGCATCCGGTGAAAGTGCTTCAGGTCCCACAGGAGCAAACGGTCGGCACGGGGATGATCGAAGTCCTGCAAAGCAAGGCCCAGACGGGCAAGGCTTGAGCCGACCAACTGAAGCTGACCGGCCGAGGCCTCGTGGGTGGCCAGCAATTCTCCAGCCATGAAGCGCATCACCCGAAGTACCCGATCAAAGTGTCCACCAGGGGCCGGGATGAGGACCTGCGGATCTCCGCCGAGGCTCCTGACAAGACGCTGGACCGGAAGTTCAGGGGCGGTCCGCTCCAGATGCTCCATGCACGCCGTCTGAAGGTGGACGATCACCGGATCCTCATCCGGTGGGGACACCTTCACCAGATAGGTTTCTTCTCCGTCCCGGAGGCGGAAAGTCTCGTCCTTCTCGGTGGGAATCCGGACAAGCGTCCCCTTGAGGCCGTAGGACTGTTCAAGGAGCTCCAGGACAGTTGAGTCAGCGAGCTGAGACTGCTCTGCCAGGAGACCACTCTCTGATGCGACGGCGTCGATAAAAGCAGAGTAGCTACTGACGGCCAAGGGTACTTGGGCGGGGTCCGTGGCCCCAATACCCTGGGCCTGACCGGTGTGAATTGTCGTGGGGTCAAAGGAGGGACTCATCTCATCCTTTCAAGAATTGAAGGAGAAGTCAGGAGACCTGGCTGTGGTTAGTTGAGGCGTTGGGGCCGGGCGAGGATGGGGTAGTAGTCGGGGTTGCCGCGGTAGATCAAGCGGAAGAGGCGGGTGTCCCCGCCCACGGCGGAGCGGCCGTGGGCGGGGGAGCGGCTTCGAATCCGATGACGGAGTCGGACAGGTGCCATGCCCGCTTCGCCCCAGGAACCGGGTTTAGAGACCGAGGTTCCTGTTGATCTCGTCCAGGGACTTCACGGTGGTGTAGTCGTAGCCCTCCGTAATGGGGTCATAGCCACGGTCCAGCACAATGAGGTTCCGGAAGCCCATGTCGTGCATCGGATGCATGTCGTAGCGTGTGTGCGAGGCGACGTGCAGGAAGTCCTCGGGCTTGGCGTTCAAAGTGTCCAGCATGTACTCGAAGGCCTGGTAGCGCGGCTTGTAGGCCTGGGCCTGCTCGGCGGTCAACACGGCGTGGAAGTCTGCCCCGAGCTTGGGGATGCTGATGTCCAGGAAGCTGTCGTCTGCGTTGGACAGTGCCACCAGCTTGTAGTTGTCGCCCATGAGCTTCAGCGGGGCCGGCACGTCCTCGTGGGCAACCCAGCCGCGTACAGCCTCGGCGAACTCTGCGCCGGCGCCCTCGGTCGGCCCAATCCCCCACCGCTTGCACACGCGGTCAAAGGAGTCCTGAAGGATCTGCTCGTAGGGCTTGTAGTCG